>NZ_JAOCHX010000004.1:0-100981 GCF_029843245.1 Empedobacter sp. GD03739
AATAATTTTGATATTGTTAAGCCTTCTGATGAGGTTGAAAAAGAAGAAGAATCGAGTGTAGGATTAGCGTTGAATAATTTTAAAATTGCTAATTCTAACTTTTTATACGATGATCAATCATCTAAAACCTATTTAAAATTAGATCAATTTGATTACGATGGACTGATAGATTTTACAGAAAATCAGTTAACATTAAATGCAAAAACGGATATCAAAAATGTCAATTTTAGTTTTGATGAGCAGAAATATGTTAAGAATTTACCTTTAAAAGGAAAAATCAATTCGAAAATTGATTTAAATAATTTATCTTTTTATTTTACTGAAAATAATCTCGAATTAGGTCAATTTCCTTTTTCGTTGAAAGGTTCTTTGTTGATGCCAAATGAAAGTAAAGTTTTTGATTTAACAATTTCATCAGAGAAAAATGATTTGCAATATATTCCTGCGATTATTCCAGAAGCGTATCAAGAATGGGCAAAAGACGTGGAACTGAAAGGTTCTTCGACGATTCTTTTCACGATGAAAGGGGTAATGAATTCGATGACGAATCAGAATCCAGATATTCATATTGATGCAAAAATTGATGATGGATGGATGAATTATAAGAAATCATCTTCTCCAATCAAAAATATAAATCTTGTTTCTACTGTTGATTTACAAGCGTTAGATCCTGATAAAATGCGTGTGAAAATGGATAATCTTGATTTCAAATTGTTAGATGGAACAACTAAAACTAATTTCACGTATTGGGCGGGAAAAACAATGTTTTCGGAAGGAATTATCGAGTCAAGTATTGATTTGGAAGCCTTGAAAAATGCAACAGGTTTCAATCAATTTGACGCAAAAGGAATTCTTGATATGGAAGGAAGTTGGAAAGGTTCAATCGTTCAAAATGCGAAAAATCCTTTAAAAAAAATTCCAACGTTTTATCTAAAAGCTAATCTTGAAAATGGTTATTTCAAAATGAATGAAATGCCTGCGGCTTTGGATCACATTAATTTGGATTTGACGATGAAAAATACAGATGGAAATATCAAAAATACGTCTGTTTTGGTTCATAAAATTGATGCAAAAGCGATGGATAATTATATGATTGGACGATTAGAATTGAAGAATCTGAATAATTTTCCGATTAATGCAGATTTTGGTGCTAAAATTCATTTAGAGGATATCTACAAAATTTATCCAATAAAGAATATTGATATGCGAGGCGATTTGCTTGTGAAAATGAAAGCAAACGGGACGTATGAGCCAAAACGTAAAAAAGTTCCGGTTTCTAATTCGGTCGTTATTTTGAAAAATGGTTACATCAAATTACACGAATATCCGAATTTACCTTTAGAAAATATTACGGTAGAAACGCATATAAAATCGGGTAGAGGTTCGTTTAACGATTTGTCAATAGATGTTTTGCCAATCAAATTTACGTTGGCAGGAAAACCATTTATGGTGAATGCAAATCTGAAGAATTTAAACAATTTAGATTATCGAATTCATTCAAAAGGTGAATTGAATTTAGCGAATATTTACAAATTATTTCCAATTGAAGGTTTAGATGTTGATGGATTAATTGAAACTAATTTTGGTGTAAAAGGAAATAATGGAGCGCCTTTGGAGAGTTTTCAAAACAAAGGTTTTGTGAAAATTCAGAACATTAAGATTAATACAAAATTCTTTCCGAGCAAATTTGTTATCAAGCAAGGAGATTTCCGATTTGAAGGAAGTCATTTGACTTTTAAAGATGTAAAAGCGCGTTATAAAAAGAATGTTTTTGTATTTGATGGAGATGTTTCGAATTATATCAATTATGCGTTAAAAGATAATGAAATGCTAAAAGGAACGATTAATTTCAAAACAAATCGTGTCAATATTGATGATTTTATGGCATTTAATACCGAATCGACAGCGACTAACTCGATAGCTGCGGAAGAAGGTGTGGTTTTGTTGCCGGAAAATGTAGAATTATCGATAAAAGGTCAAGCAAAAGAGGTTTTATTTAAAGATATTACGTTGCAAAATTTCGAAGGAGATTTAGGTTTGAAACAAGGGAATCTTGAACTTCAAAATACTAAATTTAATTTGATTGGTTCTGAATTTACAATGAACGGAAATTATGTGCCAACAAATGCGAAAAAAGCGAAGTTTAATTTTACTGTAAAAGCCAATAATTTCGATATTCAGCGCGCTTATCACGAAATTACGTTGTTTAGAGAATTGGCAAGTGCAGCGGAAAAAGCGCACGGGAAAGTTTCAATGGATTATCAGCTCGAAGGTGATTTGGGCGCAGATATGTTCCCGAAATTGAAAACCATAAAAGGTGGAGGGGATTTTACGTTAGAAGAAATTAAGTTTTTAGGATTTAAAGTATTCAATTCGGTTGCAGAAAAAACGTCGACAGATGCGTTGCATGATGCGAATGTGAAGAAAGTGACGTTCAAAACGAAGATCGAAAATAATGTAATTACGATAAACCGTACGAAATTCAAAATTGCAGGTTTTCGTCCACGAATAGAAGGTCAAGTGACGTTAGACGGTTATATGAATCTTGGTATGCGACTTGGTTTGCCTCCATTTGGAATTATCGGAATTCCGATCAAAATTACTGGTCCAGCGGATACGTTTGAGGTTGAAGTGGGGAAATATCATAAAGAAGATTTAAATGAAACGGATGACGAATTCGGTGAATATCAAAAATCATTAGAAGAAGAAAAAGCGAAACAGGAAGCTGCTCAAGTCAAACAATAAATATAAAATCCTTCAGAATTTCTGAGGGATTTTTGTATTTTAGGAGATTATATTTAAAAGATGAAAGACTATTCTAATTTATTTAAAGATACCTTCAATAAAATTTTAAAAGAGAGAATACAAGCTCAATTTGTAATGAAGAGCTTAGAGATAAAAATAGACGAGTTACATTTTGATGGTCATGCATTATCAATAAGAGACCCTTTTATATTAATTTATGATGAAAAATCTAATACTAATTTTACAGATAGTTTTCAAATTGAAGGTGCTAAAATAATAATAGAAAAAGGAGATAAATTTGGTTTTTACAAAAAAGTAGTTTCTGATATTTATTGTCAACAAATAGCTATTGTTTTTGAGAATTTAATTAATTTATTTTTAAAAATATTTAAACAATTCAGAATTGAAAATAGGGATGAGTTTGAATTAATTTTAGATGAGTATGTATCAAATCTAAATTTTGTTAAAGAAAAGATTGATGAAGGTTGTTTTGACTATAAAAAAATAATTCTAAAAAATTATAGAAATGATATTAAAAAAGAAAATCTAAAATCACATCAGTGTTTAGAATTATTAGAACTTTATCTTAGTTCTGAGATTAAAGAAAATAATTTAAGAGTTTTAACAAATAAGTTTTTAAGTCAGAATATTTTTGAGTTTTTAACTTTTATGAAAGATTGTAGAAATTCTATTATTCACAATGATAATATAATTAAGCGAAATCAAAATACTCATTTCAAAAAGTATTTTATAATTGAAGATTTAGAAAATGGTTCTGAAAAGATTAGTTTAAATTTTGAAAAAACTAAGAAAATACTTGAGGATTACTCCTTTGTAGTTTATTTGATATATTGTGCGTTAAATTCAAAGTATAATAATGAAGATGTCTTAAAGGTTATTCATCAAAAATAGAGATTGTAAATTTTCAATAAAAAGTGTATTTTTAGATTCAAAATCAACTAAATCTGAAACTTGCAACTGCAATAAAAAATACCTCGTGGTGGAAAATACTACTTTTCCTTGTTTGGCTTTACTTCTTCGGATTAATGCTGCAAATCACGTTGCGTTATATTCCGATTTCGTCGGATGTTTCTTTTTTAGCCATCAAACAAGATGAGGTGACAACAATTCCAAGTTATTTAACCATTTTTTACATTCACGTTTATTCAGCAATATTTACATTGTTTTTTGGAATTGTTCAATTCATTAAAATTACCAATCAACAAATCAGAAAAACACATCAGTTTTTCGGTAAATTTTATTTTTATATTACTGTTTTATTTGCTGCGCCGAGCGGAATTTATATTGGGTTTTATGCAAATGGAGAATTAATTGCGAAAACTGCTTTTGTAATTCTCGGTATTCTTTGGTGGATTTTTACTGTGATTGCAGTTGTTAAAATTAAGCATAAAGATATTCAATCGCACCGAAATTTTATGCTTCGTAGTTATGCGTTGGCTGTTTCTGCACTTACGTTACGCGCTTGGAAAGTGATTTTGGTTTATTTTTTTCATCCTGCGCCCATGGATGTTTATCAAATTATAGCATGGTTGGGATTTGTACCTAATTTATTGCTCGTAGAATATTATATTTATAAAACTAAACAATCTAAAATATGAAAAAAATAGGACTACTTATTTGCACTACGCTTGTTGTTTTTAGTTGTAAAGAAGACAAAAAAGATGCCGTTAAAAATAATGATATTAATGATACAATTTCATCGATTCATATCGAGCCAACGCAAGAAGATATCGGGCTTTGGTCTGGAATTTTTGAAGCAGATTCTGTTGATTATGATAAAGGTAATAATTGGTCGCTTCGAAATCGAATTAGTATTGTTATTCAGAAAATAAATAATGATAATACGGTTGAAGGTTATAGTGTTTCAGCGGGAAACATCAGACCATTTAAAGGTGATTTGGTGAAAGAAGGAAATTCACGTTATGTGATGGCGAATGAACCTGGCGATCAAAAATATGATGGAACTTTTAAGTTTAATATTTCTGAAAAAGATGATTCAATTTATGGAACTTGGATTTCGAAACGTACTGATTTACCTGTACTTTCTCGAAAATTTAGTTTGAAAAAAACAATGTTTAACTATGATCCTAAAAATATTTTAATTCAGCCAAAATATGGTGTAGATGAAGAGTATGCGGATGAATATGATAATGTAGATTGGGTGAATTCTAAAAAGAAAAAATACGACGAATCAGATGGGGAAGAGTATTTTGTAGATGTGCAACGTGCTGCTTCGGATGAAATTTATAAGATAAATGGATCAACGCAAAAGTTGACGGAAAAACAATTGAAAAATCTACATAAGTTAGATTTAGAGATTATTCGCAATACAATTTATGCGCGTCATGGCTATTCGTTTGCGAATCGTGGCGCACGACAATTTTTTGATTATGTAGATTGGTATGTGCCGTTGTATACAAATGTTGAGGATAAATTGTCGCCAATCGAGAAAGATAATATTGCGTTATTGAAGCGTTTTGAGAAATATGCAACCGATAATTACCAACAATATGGACGTTAAAATTTAGAATTTTGATTAAGATAGAATGAGTTAAAACTCAATCCGAAAATAAGATAGTAGGATTATCATTTTGCTTTATAGGTTAAATTTAATAATACAATTGTTTTTATTCGATAAAACCTCTGGTCTGAAAGAACTTTGCAGAGCAAATCAAGATAATTTTGTTTGTTGTGTTTATTAATTTTGGCTCGTTAGCTTAGTTGGTAGAGCACGAAACTCTTAATTTCGGGGTCCTGAGTTCGAGCCTCAGACGAGTCACGAAAAATCTGTTACACAAAAGTGTAGCAGATTTTTTTTGTTTTTTGTAATTATGATGAAGAATTATAAGTGAAATCATTAAAATCTTTCAATGAAAAAACTAGTTTTTCATTAATCAATCTGCAAATAAATCAACGTTTTAGTAAAAAGTATTCAGTAATATTAAATTTTTCTAAATTAATTATTGCTAAAATTAAATAAAATAAAAAGTATAGTAATAAAAAATAAATTTGTCGTAAATTTGCACCCATAATTTTCAAGGATGCAAAACATTAGAAATATTGCGATTATCGCACACGTTGACCACGGTAAAACTACATTGGTTGACAAAATTCTTCACAGCGGAAACGTTTTTAGAGAAAACCAAGAGTCTGGTGAATTAATCATGGATAACAATGATATCGAGCGTGAGAGAGGGATTACGATCTTTTCTAAAAATGCTTCGGTAGATTACAAAGGTATAAAAATCAATGTGATTGACACTCCTGGTCACGCGGATTTCGGTGGAGAAGTTGAGCGTGTATTGAAAATGGCTGATGGGGTTATCTTATTAGTTGATGCTTTCGAAGGACCAATGCCACAAACGCGTTTTGTTTTGAGTAAAGCATTAGAATTAGGATTAAAACCATTAGTTGTAATTAACAAAGTTGACAAAGAAAACTGTCGTCCTGATGAGGTATATGACAAAGTTTTCGAATTATTCTTCAACTTAGATGCAACAGAAGAGCAATTGGAATTCCCAGCATTCTATGGTTCATCTAAACAAGGATGGTTCAATACAGAAAATGTACGTGTAGACGATATTTCTCCATTAATGGATGGTATTCTTGAACATGTTCCTGCTCCAGAAGCTTACGAAGGTTCTTTACAAATGCAAATTACATCTTTAGATTATTCTAAATTCTTAGGACGTATTGCAGTTGGTAAAGTAAGCCGTGGTGTTATTAAAGAAGGGGATTGGGTTGCTTTAACAAAACCTGATGGAACGTTCAAAAAACATAAAATCAAAGAATTATATACATTTGCTGGTTTAGGTAAAGTAAAAGCTACTGAGGTAAAAGCGGGTGATATTTGTGCTGTTGTTGGTATCGATGGTTTCCAAATTGGAGATACAATTGCAGATCCAGAAAATCCAGAAGCATTACCAGTTATGCATATCGATGAGCCTACAATGAATATGTCTTTCGGAATTAACAACTCTCCATTCTTTGGTAAAGATGGTAAATTTGTTACTTCTCGTCACTTAGTAGAACGTTTAGAAGATGAGTTAGAGCGTAACTTAGCTTTACGTGTAGAACCAACAGAAGATTCTAATACACAATTAGTTTACGGACGTGGTATCATGCACTTATCTGTATTAATCGAAACGATGCGTCGCGAAGGTTATGAGTTAACAGTTGGACAACCACAAGTAATCTTAAAAGAAATTGATGGTGTAAAATGTGAACCATATGAAACATTAGTAATTGATGTTCCAGATGATTATTCTTCTAAAGCAATCGACTTAGTAACTCAACGTAAGGGTGATTTATTAGTTATGGAGGCGAAAGAAGGAATGCAACACTTAGAATTCGAAATTCCATCTCGTGGATTAATCGGATTACGTTCTCAAATGTTAACTTCTACTGCTGGTGAAGCTGTAATGGCACACACTTTCTTAGAATATAAACCATTCAAAGGAGCAATCGCTGGTCGTTCTGCAGGTGTAATTATTTCAAAAGATCAAGGTACATCAACTCCTTATTCTATTGATAAATTACAAGATCGTGGAAAATTCTTTATCGAGCCAGGTGAAGAAGTTTACGAAGGAATGATTATCGGAGAGCATTCTCGTAACAATGATTTAGTAGTAAATGTTGTTGAAGCTAAAAAATTAAACAATATCCGTGCAGCTGGTAAAGATGATTCATCTTCTATCGCTCCAAAAACAGAAATGACTTTGGAAGAATGTATGGAATATATCCAAGCTGATGAATGTATCGAGGTAACTCCAAATTTCATCCGTTTACGTAAAATTCACTTAAAAGAAGTAGATCGTAAACGCTTCGAAAAATCAATGAGCTAATCATTTGAAATTATATATCACAAAAAAACCAGAAGTTAATCTTCTGGTTTTTTGTTTTAAATAGATTCGATTTTATTTTTAAGCGCTTCAATTGCGAAATTTAATTCATCTTTAGAAGCGTTATATTCTACTATTTCACCTTTAATTTTGAATCTTGAAACATTAAAACCTTCTTCAATATCATTGTACCAAATCAAATAATTTTCGTATACAGCAACTACCCAAAAATTATCCTCAATAACATCATCACATTTCCATATTTCAGGAGAAATTTTAATTTGATTCCAAAATAATAAAGTTTTGTCCTCCATATTTTGTTCAGAAAAATAAATTTCGAGCATCAAATCCTTTTTAGGAAAATTTATCCAATTATTCATTAATAAGTACTTTTTAATAAAATCCAATCTTCAAATTTTTGAGTTTGAGTTGAATTTGGTTCAGTCCATTCGATAATATACCAATAACTATCGGAAGGTAGCGCTTTTCCATTCAGTTTTCCATCCCATGTATAATTGTTTGCTTCCGAACCAGTAAATAATAATTTTCCTTTTCGATTATAAATGATAAATTTCGGATTGATTTTACTTTTTAATTGCGAATAATCCAACACATCATTTTTACCATCACCATTTGGAGAAATAAAATTGATTAGTTTAATCAGCGAAAATTCTTTCGAAATAGGCAAACAATTATCTGCCGATTTCACAGAAATTGTATGAGTTCCTAAAGTTACATTTGTGAAAATATTTGAAGATTGAAAAGTGCCATTATCCAATGAATACAGATATGGAAGCGTAGATCCAGTGACTTTTATGGTCACCGTAGAACCTTGAATTTCGATAGATTGAATAGTTGGATCTTCGGCTTCAATAACTTTTACTTCTTGTGTATAAAAACAACCATTCAATCCTAATTTCACATAATAAGTTCCAACAGGAACATTTGTAATTGATTGATTTTTGTCGCCATTATGTAACCATTCGTAAGTTTTAAATCCTGGACCTGCGTCTAAAGTCGTTGTTGTTCCTTTGCAAATTGTAAGATCTTTTAAGGTTGATGATTTTCCAGATTGTTTGAAAATAAAATGCAATGGAGCAACGTTTTCGCATAATCCATTTTGTTTAAATCTTACCCAAAATGTTTGATCTGAATTTATAATTTGTGTTGTGTTGATATTATTTTTTTTATTTTTAGCATCAATTTCATTTAAGTAATATGTCGGTGAGCCTTCAAGATTTGTAACCAAGTCATCAACATAATCGGATAAAACAATTTCTTCATCATTGCTTAAATTCTCATCACAAATTTCTATTGGAGGAATTACGTTTGCAACACTTAAATGATTTAATGTAAAAGTAATTTCTTTAATAACAGGCTTACAAGTTCCGATTTGGACACGAATCCAAACTTCTTTAGACGTCTGAATTTCATTTAATTCGAAATTTGTTATCCCAGCAGAAATATTATTATTTGCATCTAGTTCGGTTTCAAAATATTTCACTTGATGAGCAGAATAATAATCTTCTACAATTCGATCAGTATATTCGTCTAAATTTATTTGTGTTTTTCCATCTAAATCATCATCACAAATAGAAAAACGATCTTGATATATTTGAGGTTCTTCTTGTACAGAAACATTAATATGACCTTTCAAAGAACAACCAGTATTCAATGTGATTTCTACTTCGTAATAACCTGTTTCATCTACCACTAATGTTGCATTTGTTTCACCACTAATTTCCACACCATCTTTGTACCATTTATAGGTTGTAGCATTTGTCGTTGTCGCATCTATTGTTTCAGATGTTCCAGGACATAATACAACATCAGAACCTAAACTTTTTGAACCTATAAAACTTCCAGCTTTCAAGAAAACAGCAGAATCATAACGACCTTTTGAATCTCCATGATCAGCAATTACCAATTTGATATGATATTTTGTGTCAGCTTCTATTTGTGCATTTGCTTTCAAAACTTTTGTTTGTCCATTGAAATTCGTTGGACTATTCCTAGTATTAAAACTTCCAAAATATGATGTGTTTCTCGGACAATCTCTTGCGCCATTTATGGTTAATGAAGTAACAGGAATAGTTGTATTTGGAACTAATGCGATATTTTGATAGGGTTCAGAATTATCTGCTTTTTTGATTAAGAAGGCAAAAGCATCAGAGTATTGGCAATTACTTGATTGATATTCTTCTGAAAGAAACATATATTCGAAACTAATTTGATCTGTTGTTAGATTTGATACAAAATCAAATTCAAGATAAGTTGCATTTAAAATCTTGTCATGAGGTAAATTAGATTGTATCAAAATATCAATTAAATCTTGATCTCCTCCCCAATTAGTTCCATAAAAACTTTGTAAAGTAGCATTTGGACCTTCAGCAGCTTTTGCTTTTCCAGTAGATAAAATAATTCCTTCAGAAAGATCAAAATTACTAGTTCCTTTTGTAAAATAACCATAGCTTATTTCATCATAAGCTCTATTGTATCCTGAAATATTAATATTAGAAATAGTAATACAACCTGTGTTTGTTCCAATAAATTTATCAATTAATTCTTCTTTCGGTAAAGATGTATCTACCTGAATATATTGACCAAATAAAAAACTATTTAGTGTAAAAGTAAAAAAGAGTAGGAGAATTATTTTTGAGTAAAAGTGTTTCATAAAAAATAATTTAGATAAAAAAACTGCTAAATAACTTTAAAATATAAAGTTTATTTAACAGTTTTAGAAATTTTATTTACCGAAAAAATGGTTTTACCCTATTTTTCCTAAATTTTCTGCAATAGTTTCAATGAAAGATGTCAATGGTTTTTTCGCCATCATTTCGATCATCATATTGAAATTTCCATCAAAATCTAACGTAACATCAGACGAATTCTCATCAACAGCATCAATAGAAATTGTCAAAGTATATTCAAAAGCAGGTGCAGGAGATTCGAAAACAATTTTCGATGGCTCAACTGTCTCTTTCAAACGCATTCCAACCTTTGGTAAAGCACCAACACCAACCGTAAATCCTTTTCCAGATTCGTGAATTTCAAACGATTTTGTATCCTCTGGCATCAATTGCTCATAATTCTTCATATCCAACAAAAAAGTGTATGCTTCTTGTTGATTTTTTGCAAAACGGACTTTATTTGTATTTACCTTCATATCCTTGTGAGTTTTTTATAAATTTGTAACAAATCGTTCAAATGTACAAAGTTTTTTTTAATGAAAGTTTGTTAACTTTCAGCAACCAATCTAATCCAGAAGCAAAAAATATTTTGTTTCAAAATGAAGCTCAATTTGATGAATCTTTTCATTTATTATCATCAAAAGCAGCCGCTTTAGTCAATATTTTTAGTGAAGATATTGATGTTGTTTGGACGAAATTCTTAAAATATTACAAACATATTCAAGCCGCGGGCGGAATTGTTCGTAATCCGCAAGACGATTATTTGTTCATTTTCAGACTTGGGAAATGGGATTTGCCAAAAGGTAAAATGGAGAAAGGAGAATCGAGAGAAGAATCTGCAATTCGCGAAATTGAAGAAGAATGTAGTTTGACAAATTTAGAGTTGAAACGATTTTTGATGCCTACTTTTCACATTTATTTTTTGAGAGAATATATTATCAAAGAAACATTTTGGTTCGAAGTTTTTTATGACGGTGTTGAATTGCCTTTGCCGCAAACTGAGGAAGGAATTGAATCGGTTGAATGGAAAAAAGAGAATGAAATTCCTCAATTATTAGAAAATTCATATCCAAATATAAAATTGTTAATGGACAATTATTTAAATTTGAACTAAATAAGACTCTTATGAAAAAATATATTTTAACTCTTTGTGCTTTAACTTGTTTTGTATTGACAACAAATGCACAAACAAGAAAAGAAACGAAGGCTAAAACTGAAAAAGCTTCTAAAGTTCAATCAAAAATTTTAGATAACGGAACGGCTAAAATAGATGATTTATACGCGTATCAAGTGTATGGAGAATCGTTTGATATCAAAAATACATTGACGAAAAGCGAACTTGGAAAGTTATACGATAACATGAAAAGTGGTGATTCTTTGGAAAATGTTCAGTTTGTTTCGACGATAGAATCTGTTTGTAAAAAGAAAGGTTGTTGGATGAAAGTTGATCTTGGAAAAGGCAATGAACAGTCGTTTGTGCGTTTCAAAGATTATGGTTTTTTTATGCCTTTAGATGGTGAAAAAGCGAATGTTGTCGTGCTCGGAAAAGCTTTTGTTAGTGAAATTTCCGTTGAGAAATTGCGCCATTATGCAGAAGATGCAGGACAATCGAAAGAAGAAATTGCGAAAATTACAAAACCTCAGTTGCAATATAATTTTGAGGCAGATGGAGTTTATTTGAAAGAAAACTAAGATTTTTAAATCAATAATTAATCAAAACCTTTCTATTTTTGGAAAGGTTTTTTTATGAAATCAATTCTATACAATATGACAAACTTATTTCAAGCCAATCCAAATCAGTATTTTTCATTGATCGGAAAATCGATGAATGATGAATTATTTCAATCATTTCAAACTGAATTTGAATCTAATATTTCAGAGCAGAATATCGCTCAAGGAAAAATTGTGTTGTACAAGGAAAAAGGCATTTCTGTGAAAATTGTTGATGAAATGATTACTTCGATTAAGTTTTATCTTTCTCCAAATCCAATTTGTAAGGTTTATGAAGGTCAAAATATTTTTGATTTAAATCGAAATGTTGATGAGACGCATGTTCGTAAAAGTAATGATTATCAAAGAATTATTAATAATGATCCAAATCGTTTGGCAAATGATTATAGTCGTCTAAACTGTTTATTTTCTTTTGATTCGATGACTGGAGAATTCTTAACAATTGAAATATTAAACGAATTATAAGATGTTTTTCTGCTGAAAATTTTAGATATTTATCGTTTAATAATAAACCTTAAATGAAAAAATCTTTAAGTATTGTTCTGTTTATGTTAACTCTTTCAGCTTTTGCGCAGTTGAAAGTTAATAATACAGTATCTTATTATTCGATGAAAGCAACTTTTAATCTAGATAATCAAGAAATTGTAGATAAAATTAAAAATCTTGGAGACAAAATTCTTGCGACAAAAAATATAAATAATACAAATACGTAAAAAATGAGCTACAATTATTTTGTAGCTTTTTTTGTGTTAACGCTTCGTTAACCGTTCATTAACCTACGCAAATTAATCTTTTTCAGAATTTTATAAAAAATAAAAATATGAAAAAGATACTATTAATTGGAGCTATTTTGATAACAGCTTTTACTTGTCAAGCCCAGACTGCAACTGCGGTCACGAAAACAAAAACATCGGGGACAACAACTCATTCTACAGTTTCGATAAATGTGAGCGATAGCAACGAAGTTTATTCGTATTCGGCAATTTTTGATAAACCAAAATCTAAAGCTGCAATAAATGAAATAGAGAAATCTTTTGGAAAGCCAACGACTGAAGGAAAAAACTATGTTTGGCGAGAAGGAGATTCTTTAGAAATAAAGGCACGTGAAGGAAAAATTACAATTGAATTTGAAAAAGGTTCAACAAAATTATATGAAAAAGTAAAAGAATTAGGCGAATCTATTTCTGCTGTTGTAGGAGAAAAATAATCATTCTAAAACATAAAAACGGAAGTCAAATTTGACTTCCGTTTTTTTATTATTTTAATTCTCTATACTTAAAATCTTTTCCAAAAAAGTAATTCCATATCAAGCTAATAAGAATCAAATTTGCTATTCCACGAATTGTTATAAATATCCCGAAATTACCAAAACGTTTGTATTTAATATGTGATAATTCTTCTTGATGATTAACTATATATTCGTATAAATAATAATCAAAAACTAACATCGAAAGGCTAAAAAGAGCTAAAATAACATAATGAAAGCGTATTATGTCTTTAATTTTTTTTAGATTTTTATAGAATAATACAGCTCCAATAAAAGAAAAAAATACGCTTGAATGAAAAACAATTTCAGTTTTAGTATGAAGTTTTGGAACTTCATTATTCTCCTCAATGTCTTCAACTAAATTTGGTTCGAAAGAATTTTTCTTTTTTTCTTTTTCATGATAAATAATTTTAGATGAAATTAAATTTTTAATTCGAGTTGTTTCAATTTCAGAAAACTGAACATTTCGTTCATTTTTTAAAATTTCGAAAGCCATTTCTATTGCTTCAGGAACAAATCTAGAATCATCTTTGATATAAGAATTTAATTCATTTGTAGACAGTTTTTGAAGAACGCTTCTTTTAACTTGCATTAATTTAATTATAAATCAAATATTTTGCTCTTATCTTCTTGAAAGCTTCTAAATCTTTTTGCCAAGTTGCTTTTATTTCTTCTTCTGATAAACCTGCTTCTATTTGTTTGCGCAATTCATCAGTTCCAGAAAGTTGATCAATCCACAATTTTTTACCATTCATCGTCCAAAAAGGTTGCTTCGTATTGTTTTTATACGCATTGATTAACCATTTCAAATTGATGGAAGATTGATACGGAACATCCGATAAATCCTCGCCATAACAAACATCATCTTTGAATTTTGGACTTGTTGCACCAGGTTTTGAAGTTGGCGTATATTGATAAGGCATATTTTTTAGGAATGGTGAACCATAAACCTGAAACTGAATATCTGTTCCACGACCTTCGTTAACGTTTGTCCCTTCAAACAAACAGGTACTTGGATATAAATTAATCGCGTGAGCATTTGGTAAATTTGGCGATGGTTTTACAGGTAAATTATACTTGGATTGATGCGTATAATTGATCAATGGAATAATTTCCAAATCTGCTTTTACACCATTTGCTAGCCAACCTTCACCGTTTATCATTTGTGCATATTCGCCAATCGTCATTCCATAAACAATCGGAACATTGTGCATTCCAACAAATGATTTGTACTCGTTTTTCATTACAGGTCCGTCCACATAATGTCCGTTCGGATTTGGTCTATCCAATACAATTACTTTCTTACCATTTTCAGCCGCAGCCTCCAAAACATAATGCAAAGTAGAAATGTAAGTGTAAAAACGCGCACCAACATCTTGCATATCAAAAACCAAAACATCTACATCAGCAATCTGATTTGCTTTTGGTTTTTTATTATCACCATAAAGCGAAATAATTGGCAAGTTAGTTTTAACATCAACACCAGATTTTACCTTAGCGCCAGCATCAGCATCTCCACGAAAACCGTGTTCTGGGGAATAAAGTTTAACCACATTGATGTTATTTTTTAATAACAAATCAACTGTATGCATCGTAGTTCCATTAATGGTTACAATTCCTGTTTGATTAGAAATTAATCCAACTTTTTTACCTTTTAATTTCGAAAGATAGTTAGCTGTATTTTCTGCTCCAACAAGAATAGTTGAATGATTTTCTATCGTTTTTGATGTATTATTTTGAGCTAAAATTGGAGTAGAAAAGCCGAAAAAAATAACTGAACTAAGTAAACCAATTGATGTATATTTGACAAAGTTTTTCATTTCGTTTTGAATCATTTGAATTTAGACGAATTTAAAGCCTAAAGTTAGTTTTAATCTTATAAAAAATATATAATTTGAGTTTTTCTTGGTGGTTTTCAAAAAAAATTGCGCTTGGTAAAAATACTAAAAATAACTTATCGAGTATTATTATTCGAGTAGGTCAAATTGCGGTAGCATTAGGGTTGATTGTTTCTTTGGTGACGATTTCGACTGGTGTTGGAGCAAGAATGGCAATAAAAGAAAAATTGGCCGATTTTAATGGTCATATTACGATTAGAAACTACAATAGTAATACGTCATTAAATTCTGATTCATTATCACTTCATCAAGCTTTTTATCCAAAGTTTAAATCGATTCCAGAAATAGAACATGTACAAGCAATTGCTAATAAAAGTGGTGTAATCCGAACGGATGAAAACTTTAGTGGTGTTGTGTTCAAAGGAGTTGGAACAGATTATGATTCGGTTCGTTTCGAGAAATTTATGGTAAAAGGACATTTTCCACGAATCAATAAAGATTCGATTATGGATGAGGTTTTATTATCGAAAAAGATTGCGGACGAAATGAAATTAGATGTGGATAGTTCGTTTGTGATGTATTTTATTCAAGAAGATACAAAGCCTATTTATCGTCGATTTACCATTTCTGGATTGTTCAAAACAGATATCAAAAATTTTGACGATCAAATTATGTTTGGTGATATCAAGCATGTACAACGTCTTAATCGTTGGGATTCGACAACTGTTGGTGGATTTGAATTATTTGTAAATGATGTCGAAAATATTGACCCAATTGCAAAGCGTGTGCAAGAAAATATTCCGTATAATTTATATGCAGAATCAGCAACAGCATCTTTTGCTCAGATCAACGATTGGATTTCAATTTTCGATAAAAATATTGTCATTATTCTTTTTATCATGCTTTTTGTGGTGTTAATTAATATGGTGATGGTTTTATTGATTTTAATTTTAGAACGCACACATTCAATCGGAATTTTAAAAGCATTTGGTGCAACAAATTGGCGAATCCGAAAATTATTCATCAATTACGCATTATTTATTATGCTGCCAGGATTAATTGCTGGAAATGCAATTGGACTTGGATTATTATTGATTCAGAAATATTTCGGAATTATCAAACTTCCGGCAGAAAACTATTATTTATCAACAGCTCCAGTTTATTTAGATTTTGGCACAATTGTTTTATTGAATGCAGGAGCGTTATTAGTTTGTGCAATTGTATTACTTTTGCCATCGTATATGATATCTAAAATTACACCTGCAAAAGCGATTAATTTTAGATAAAATTTAATGTTTTAATTTAAAAGTTAGAAAAAAATGAAATACGCAAACAATATATTAGAAACGATTGGGAATACACCTTTGGTTAAAATTAATAAGATTACAAAGGATTTGCCATGTACAGTTTTAGCAAAAGTTGAATATTTTAACCCTGGTCATTCTTGTAAAGATCGTATGGCATTGAAAATGGTCGAAGATGCCGAAAAAGATGGTCGTTTAGTTCCTGGAGGTACAATTATCGAAGGTACTTCTGGTAACACAGGAATGGGGTTAGCTTTGGCTGCTGTGATCAAAGGTTACAAATTAATTTGTGTGATTACAGACAAACAATCGAAAGAGAAAATGGATATTTTGCGCGCTGTTGGAGCAAAAGTTGTCGTTTGTCCTACAGATGTTGAGCCAGATGATCCACGTTCTTATTATTCAGTTTCGAAACGTTTGGCACAAGAAACGCCGAATGGTTGGTATGTCAATCAGTACGATAATCCATCGAATGCACAAGCGAATTATGAGCAAACTGGACCAGAAATTTGGGAACAGACAGAAGGAAAAGTAACGCATTTTATTGTTGGAGTAGGAACTGGAGGAACAATTTCAGGTGTTGGAAAATACTTGAAAGAAAAAAATCCTAACATTAAAATTTGGGGAGTTGATACGTATGGATCAGTTTTCAAAAAATATAAAGAAACTGGAATTTTCGATGAAAATGAAGTGTATTCTTATGTAACAGAAGGAATTGGTGAAGATATTTTACCTGAAAACGTAGATTTTGATATTATTGATGGATTTACAAAAGTGACTGATAAAGATGCAGCGGTTTATACGCGTCGTTTAGCTTTAGAGGAAGGTTTGTTTGTCGGAATGTCTTCGGGTTCTGCGATCAAAGGATTATTACAAATGAAAGACGAATTCGGACCAGATGATGTTGTAGTGGTTTTATTCCACGATTCAGGTTCTCGTTACGTAGGAAAAATCTTTAATGATGATTGGATGCGTGACAGAGGATATTTGGACGAAGAAATCAAAACGGCTGTGGATTTGATTAAAGAACATGTCGATAAACCTTTGGTAACGGTTCGTACAGAGGAATTGGCTTCTCATGCAATTGATCGTATGCGTCGTTTCAAAATTTCTCAAATTCCAGTAATGGATGTAAATGGAATTGTTGGTTCTTTGGATGAATCAGATTTGTTTCAAGCATTTTTAGAAGATAGAAATGTTGCTGAAAAACCTGTTCATGAAATTATGGGAAAACCTTATCCAGTTGTTAAAGCAGGAACATCTATTGAAGAAGTTTCGAAGTTAATTACAAAGGATAATCAAGCTGTTTTAATAGAATTAGAAAACGGAAAATATCATATCATCACAAAATATGATATTATTAACTCGATTAAATAACAAAAATCCTATCTTTGAAGCGATATGGGAATTGTATTAAAAGGTCAGAATTTAGTAAAAGATTACGGTAAAAAACACGTCGTAAAAAATGTGTCTTTTCAAGTAGAACAAGGAGAAATTATTGGATTATTAGGACCAAATGGTGCTGGTAAAACGACTTCTTTCTATATGATTGTTGGTTTAGTAAAGGCTACGCAAGGAAAAGTTTTTTTAGATAAACAAGATATCACAAACGATGCGATGTACAAACGCGCGCAAAAAGGTATTGGATATTTGGCGCAAGAAGCCTCTGTTTTTCGTAAACTTTCTGTAGAAGATAACATCAAATCTGTTTTACAATTCACGAAACATTCCAAAAAAGAACAACAAATGCGTACAGATGCTTTGATTGAAGAGTTTTCGTTAGAGCATGTTCGTAAAAATCGTGGAGATTTACTTTCTGGAGGTGAGCGTCGTCGTTGCGAAATTGCACGTTGTTTGGCAACAGAACCTAATTTTATCTTATTAGATGAGCCTTTTGCTGGAGTTGACCCAATTGCGGTTGAGGATATTCAGAAGATTGTACGTTCGTTAAAAGATAAAAATATCGGAATCTTAATTACCGATCATAATGTATCGCAAACGCTTGCAATTACCGATAAAACGTATATTATGTTCGAAGGTAAAATCTTGAAAGAAGGTTCGCCAGAAGAATTAGCAAATGATGAAGATGTTCGTCGCGTTTATTTAGGTGAAAACTTTATGTATCAGCAGATATAAATTACACTATAGTATTTTCTAAACCACTCAATTTTGAGTGGTTTTTTTGTTTTAAATCACTTCAAAATGATCTAAAATTAAGATTTGCTTAATTTTAAAAATTTCTCATTTTAGCAGTTACTTTTTCGATATATTTAAGTACTAAAACTTACTGATAAAGAATGCTAAAACTTAATTATTATTTTATTTGCTTAATTTCAATTTTTGTGTTGAATAGCTGTACACACGAAGAAGATGCGATAAAAGAACCAAAAAAATCTACAAATAGAGCAGGAGTGGTGCTTACGTTTGATGATGATTATGTGGACGAATGGTTCAATGCGAATATAAAATTGAAACAATACAATTGGAAAGGAACGTTCTATGTAACGCATTTTGATAAGCTTTCGGAGAGTCAAATACGTGAGTTAACTTATCTGCAACAAAACGGAAATGAGATTGCTGCGCATGGTTTAAATCACGTTCATACAACAAAGTATATAAAAGAATTTGGAGGAAAAGAATTTATTGATAAAGAAATCGCTCCAATGCTAACTTTGATGAAAAACAAAGGTCTTGATGTAACCGATTTTTCTTATCCTTATGGCGATCGAAGTGTAGAATCGGATCAATTACTTTTCAATCATTTTAAAACATTAAGAGGAACAACTTATGGAAACGAAGCGCCTAATTTTCAGAACTGTTATTATCAAAATAAACCGTTATTTTTTGGTTTAGGAATCGATAATAGTTACGCGCATTTTAGTGTACCTTATTTTATTTCGTTGTTGCAATACGCAAAGGATAACAATAAGATAGTCGTTTTTTATGCGCATAAAACAGTTGCAAAAGCAACTAATAATTATGAAACTGAATTTAAAACCTTAGAAGAGATTTGCAAGTTTGTAAAGAACAATGATATGAAGTTTTATACGGTTAATGACTTACAAAAATTGAAATAAAAAAATGCTCAAATTCTTGAGCATTTTTCGTTTATTCTATAAAAAGTAAATCTCCTTTTTGGTTAACAGCTTCTTTGAAATAAAGATAAACATCTTGTATATCAAAACGTCTAAAATTGATTGCATTAGAAATATTTTGTTCAGGAAGTTGATAAATCATTTCAAAATTTAACATGCTACCAAAACCAGAACTCTCGATTTTTTCGACCAAAATTCCTAAAGATTCTAATCGTTCAATCAACCGATTAATTTCCAAATCATTATGTTTCATAATCTCTAAAACTTACTATTAAAGCGGTCTCAAAGCTAAAACATAAATTTTTAAAATAAGATTTTGAGAAATAAAATTATATGTTAAACCTTTCATGTTTCAACTTAAATCTCTCTTTTTTAATTATTTATTTTAGATTATTTTTTAAATAATCTAACACATTTTCTATTGAATCAAATTGTTTTACACCATATTTTTCTGCTGTAATATCAACATTCCCTTTTCGCCAAAAACCATCTGGACAAATCACCAAAAGTTTTCCACTTTTTGCATACAATCCCATTTCCAACAAACTAATCGGACTTTTAGAATCTTTTCCAAAAAACATAATAATATAGTCTGCTTTTTCCAATGCATTCAATTCCCACTCCACTTGTTTGCGAAATTCGGGCTCTTCTTTCACAGGCTTCCAAGCAGTATTCCAATCATCACGACGAGGATTTAGCAGGATGACTTTTTCATTTTTCAGTTCTTTTGAAACTTTCGCTTGCCAATCTTCAGAATTTCCCATATCAATCGTTCCTCCTAAAAATATCTTTGTACGTTGATCATTTTTAGGAAGTTCATTCGGTGATTTTATTTCAAGAGATTGAGCAAAAATTGTAGTATTCAATAATAGAAATAAGGCAAATAAAATTGCTTTCATGTTATTTTTGTTTCGGCAAATATAATGAGGTTGTTGATTTTGTATTCAATGACTTTTGTTAGAATGTCTAAAAATTCAATAAAATAAAAAAGCTGAAAATCAATCGTGATTTTCAGCTTCAAAAAAATTACTTTTTAGCTTTTTTGGTTGGTTTTTCTTCAACCACATCTTCCTCATAATAATACTTATGTCTCAGACGTTTTACACCATAAGAGCCATTCACAATTTTTCCTCTTCTCGATTTTTTATCGCCTTTTCCCATTATAAATGTTTTAAAATTAATAAATTCGATTACTTTCTACCCAAGTTAATAATTTCAATTTAGTTAGACAAAAGTTTTACAATTCTTTATCATTTAATCTAACTTTGCGACATCATTTGGCGTGGAGAATAATTAATTTTAAACCAAATAGAAATGAGTAGAAATACAGACGCAAATAAAAAAGCGCACAAGAAAAAGTTAGATCAAAAGAAGCGTAAAGCGCAAGAAGCTGAGGCCGAACGAAAAGCTCGATTGAAAGCAATTAATCAGCAATTTAACGATAAAAATAAACCAGAAACGGAAGAATAATGATAAAAATTCTACATACAGCCGATTGGCATTTGGGTAAAAAATTAGATAGTTTTTCGCGATTAGAAGAACAAGTTTTAGTGATGAATGAAATTGTCGAAATTGCAGATCAACAACAAGTCGATTTGGTACTTATTGCGGGCGATTTATTTGATAATTTTAATCCAAGTGTAGAAGCTGTAGAATTATTTTATAAAACATTAAAAAGACTTTCGAATAACGGAAAACGTCCTGTTGTAGCGATTTCTGGTAATCACGATTCTCCAAGTTTGATTGATGCGCCAGATCCGTTGGCACGTGAATGTGGAATTATTTTGATTGGTTATCCAAATGCAAAAATTCAGGAATTTGAATTAAATGATTTCAAAATTTCGAAATCTGTAGAAGGAATGATTGAATTGAAATTAAATTCTTTCAATTTTCCGATTCGAATTATTCATACGCCTTATGCAAACGAAATCCGTCTGAAACAATATTTTGGAGAGAATAAAGAAGAAGCTTTGAATGAAGTTTTAGCGACAAATTGGAAAAATATTGCGAATGAATATTGTGACGAAAATGGAGTTAATTTGTTGATGGCGCATTTGTATATGAATCAAAAAGGTGCTGAAATCTTAGAAGAACCAGAAGGCGAAAAACCGATTAAAATTGGAAATGCAGATATGATTTTTTCCGAAGCTATTCCGCCTCAAATTCAATATACAGCGCTTGGACATTTGCATGGTTTTAAGAACATCGGAACGAAAGAAAAGCCTGTTGTGTACAGTTCTTCGCCTTTGTGTTATAGCTTTTCCGAAGCTGGTCAAACGAAATATGTTTCGATAATAGAAGCAGAACCAAATCAAACTATTTCTTATCATAAAGTTGAATTAAAGAACGGAAAACCACTTATTCGAAAAACTTTTGATGATATAAATGTGGCTGTAGAATGGTTAAATGAAAATCAAAATGCATTGGTTGAATTGACTTTAGAAAGTGATTCTTTTTTGAAAGTTGATGAACGAAAATTGATTTATCAATCACATGATGGAATTATTCATTTGATTCCGAAAGTTAAAAATCAAGAGATTGAAACAGTCGAATATAAGTTTGCAGATCAAACAAAAGATATGAAAGAATTGTTTGCAGATTATTTCAAATCGAAGAATGGAAATCAAGAACCAAACGACGAAATAAAGGATTTGTTTAACGAAATTTTGAATTCGTAATTTAACGAAATTGTCATTCCGACGTTAATTTAGCTATTTTAAGAGAAGACAAATAAAAGGTTGGAATAGAGAAAAGAAAGAATTGTTAATAAATAACTTTAATTCAGAATGGAAATTTTTGATTGATGAAATTGAATAAATACATTAGTGAAATTGTCATTCCGACGTTAGGAGGAATCTAAGATTCTTCATTTTGCTGAAGCTGCATTCAGAAAGACAAAATAATGTAACTATCATTGTGAGCTTGTTGAAGAATCAAAAACTTATTTTATCCTCAACCTAAATTTTAATTTAAAACTTTAAAAATGATTCCAGTAAAATTAACCATAGAAGGACTTTATTCGTATCAAGAACGTCAAACAATTGACTTTTCTGAATTAACAGAAGCAGGATTATTTGGAATTTTCGGGAATGTAGGTTCCGGAAAATCGTCAATTTTGGAAGCGATTATGTACGTTTTGTATGGCGAAACAGAACGTCTAAATTCCAAAGATAAGCGTGCTTACAATATGATGAATTTGAAATCGAATTTGGCATATATCGAGTTTGATTTCTATAATTTTGAACAAAAATTATTCAGAGCAACACGTGAATTTAAAAGAAATTCGAAACGTTTTGAAGATGTAAAATCGCCAATAGTTGTTTTTTATGAACAAAAAGACAATGAATGGATTCCGCTTAATCATTCGAAAGCAGAAGAAATAATTGGGTTGAGTTACGAAAATTTCAAACGAACAATTATTATTCCGCAAGGGCAATTCAAGGAATTTATTGAGTTGGGTGCAAAAGATCGAACACAAATGATGAAGGAAATTTTTGGACTTCATCGTTATGATTTACAAGATAAAGTTGCAGCTTTAAATTCTCAAAACTTAACGAATTTGAATCAACTAGAAGGGAAATTATCTGGATTTGAAGAAGTTTCGGAAGAAAAAATAAAAGAGCTTGAAGAAAATTTGATTGAGCAAACAAAAGTTACCAATCAAGTTCAAGAAGAATATAATCAAATGAATGAATCATTTCAACGTTTAAAAGCGTTGAAATCAGATTTTGAGACTTTAAAACAAAAGAAAATTGATTTTGAAAAAGTTTCAGTTCAGAAAAATGAAATGGATCAACGAAAACTTGAAATTGAGCGCTATGAATTGATTTTTAATGCGTTTTCTCAACTTTTAGAAAATCATAAAAAACTTTCAAATCAGATTGAAGAAAAGTCAATTTCAGTTGAAAATCAACAAAAACAACTGACTTTAATCGAGAATCAAATCAAAGAAATTTCGAACCAAATTGAAGCGATTAAAACTGATTATGAAACTTTACCAATAAAACGAAAAGAAGAAACAGATTTAGAATTAATAGTTCAAATTTTAACTTTTTCAGAGGAGATAGAAAAGTTAAAAGTAAGAACAGCAAAAGGTTTGAAAGAAGTTGAAGAGGTTCAGAAAAATGAACAGAAAATTGAAGCTTCAATCAAATTATCTGAAAAAGAAGTCAAAACTTTAGCTGAGTCAAAAATAGATGCGCAAACATTGATGGAGGTTGGAAATTGGTTTGTTCAGAATCAAAATTTGCAACAATCTATTCAGAAACAACAAACTAAAATAGATGAGCAAAAGCAACAAATTAATGTTTTCGAAGCTCAATTCAAAACAGATAATATTGAAATTTCAAGTTTTGAAAATTGGTTTAGTTCTGAATTTGAAAAGCTTGAATCAACTAAAAAATCAATTCAAAAACAGAAAAATGAATTAGAAGTTCAGCAAAAGTTGGCTCATTTTGCACATAATTTAAACGAAGGTGAATCTTGTCCGCTTTGTGGCGCTTTAGAGCATCCGAATATTGTTGAAATTGATGATATTTCCACGAAATTTGAAGTTGTAAATAATGAATTAAATCAAATTGATGAAAAGTTAAAATCGCTTCAGAAAAAACAAAATGAAGTTCAGAAAATGATTGATCAAAAACAGTTTATTGAAAAACAAATTGCACAAGAAAATCAAGTTTTGAATGATCTGAAAATTGAACAAGAAAATCATCTGAATTTGTTTGTTTGGAAAGATTTTGATTCGAAAAATGTTGAATTATTTGAAGAAAAAAAGAAAGCAGCTATTGCTTTGGACAAAACAATTTCGAATAAAAATAAAGAGATTGAAACTTTTCGTGAAACTTTAGAGAAAGAACGTGAATCTGTTGAAAAATATAAAAATGCTTTAGAAAAATTTAGATTAGAAGAAGCTGAAAAAGCTTCTCAAATCAAGCAAAATCAAGCAAATTTGAAAGTCTTGAAATTTGAAGATTTTCAAAATCAAACAACAGAAAATGTGCTTCAAAATTTGAATGATTTAAAGTTAAATAATACAAAAATTGAACAAGATTATATTCAATTTACAGACAGTTTAAATCAATTGAATCCAAAATTAGCTTCTCAAAAAACTTCAATTGAATTAGTTGAAAAACAACTTATTGAGTTAAAAGAAGAGTTGGCTATTAATCAAAATCAAATAGAAAAAGCATTAGAAAAATATCAAATACAAAACATTGAAGAGGTTCAATTTGTTTTAAATCAGAAATTTAATGTTTCTCAAATCAGAAAAGAGTTGGAAGATTTTCGAATTTTGTATGAAACGTTGAAAAATTTAATTCATGAATTAGAGCAAAAATTATCGGAAGTTTCTTTTGATGAAACGATTTATAAAATACAAGAAGAAAAATTGATTTTTGTGATAAATCAATTGAAAGAAGCTACTGAAGTTGTTACTAAAATAAAAACTGAAATTGAGCGATTGAATAAATCTTTTACAGAAAAGAAAGATTTGTTAATTGAATTGGAAAAGTTGAAAAAGCGAGCGGCTAATTTACAAACGATGCGAAATTTGTTTAATTCAGCAGGATTTGTGCAATATGTTTCGTCAATTTATTTGAAACAATTATGTGATAACGCAAATGTGAGATTTCATCGAATGACGAGAAATCAATTGAGTTTACAAATGAATGACAACAATGATTTTGAGATTATAGATTATTTGAACGAAGGTCGTTCACGTAGTGTGAAAACGCTTTCTGGAGGACAATCTTTCCAAGTTTCGTTGAGTTTGGCTTTGGCTTTGGCAGAAAGTGTGCAAACAAATGCGAAGTCGGAAAAGAACTTCTTCTTTATTGATGAAGGTTTTGGAACGCAAGACGCAGATGCGGTAAATATCGTGTTTGAAACGTTGATGAGTTTACAAAAAGAGAACCGAATTGTCGGAATTATTTCTCATGTTGACGAATTAAAAGATCGAATTCCAGCTGCGCTACAAATCACAAAAGATGAAGAAAAAGGTAGTTTGATAGAAGTTGTTTCGTAAGGTATAATGATTATAAAATAAACCCCAAGATTAATTCAATCTTGGGGTTTATTCATTATATGATGATAATAATCTTATTCCGTAACCTCTGATTTATTCGAAATTAACGACCAAATAATTGTTGTTAATAAAACTCCACCAATTATTGACAATGAGATAGTCGATTCAAAATGATAGAATGGCATAATAATCATTTTAATTCCGATAAAACTTAAAATAATCGCTAAGCCGTAATGTAGTTTATTGAATTTATCCATTGAATTTGCCAACAAGAAATACAACGATCGTAGTCCTAAAATTGCAAAAATATTAGATGAATATAGAATAAAAGGATCGTCTGGAGCAACAGCGAATATAGCGGGAATACTATCTACAGCGAAAACCAAATCAGTTACTTCAATTACCATTAAAGCGACGAAAAGTGGTGTTGCCATTTTAATTCCGTTTTGTACAGAAAAGAATTTATCTCCATCAAAATTTGGTGTAACTTTAAAGAATTTGTGTACCAATTTAACACCAAAATTTTGTGATAAATCTTGATTTTCATCATCATCACTTGATTTCCAAGATTTGATTCCGGCGACAATTAAGAAGAAACCAAACAGTGTTAAAACGACATTTGGACGGAAGAATTGTTTTGCTTCAAAATTTGCATGAGTTGCTTCATCACCAAGATTAAAGTGCCAATCTCCAATAGAAAAAGCTGGTAAATAAGTCATTTTAATTAATTCAACTCCTGCAAAAATAAAGATTGCTCTAAAAAGAAGAGCACCTAAAATTCCCCAAAAAAGGACTTTATGTTGATATTCTTTTGGAATTTTAAAGAATCCAAAAACGAGTATGAAGACGAATAAATTATCTACGGATAAGGCTTTTTCTATCCAATACGCCGCCTGGAATTGCGAAAATTTATTGATGGCAAATGCATGTCCATCTGCTTCTTTAAAAACGAAATAAATCACTCCACTAAAAATCATCGCCAAGGAAATCCAAACGATGGTCCAAGTAAGCGCTTCTTTGTTCGAAACCACGTGCGCATTTTTATTAAAAACACCTAAATCAAGTAGTAACATAATAATTACTGCAACCCCAAAAACAGTTATTAGTCCAGGATGATTCAACATGCTATCCTGTACAACACTGAAAATACTCATATAAATTTATTTAATTTGACAATTTACTATAAATTTACCAATCCTAACTTGATTGGCCTTTAAAAAATGTTTCTAAAAAAGAAAAAACAAGCAAAATTAATTTATTCCGGAATGAAAAGAGTAATCGCATACGTATTCTTAACAATTATTTTACCTATAGCTTCGAAAGCGCAACACGTTTCGCCATTGTACAAAGATTCTATTCAGATGAAATGGGTGAATGAGAAGTATAATTCAATGTCATTGGAAGAAAAAGTAGGTCAGTTATTTATCGTTGCAGCCTATACAAATAGAGATGTGGTGCATGAAAATGATATTCAAAAATTAATTGAAGAAGAACATATCGGAGGATTAATTTTTATGCAAGATCAAGCGGCTCATCAAATTGAGTTGACAAATAAATTTCAATCTATTTCTAAAATTCCATTGTTAATTGGAATGGATGCAGAATGGGGATTGGCAATGCGTTTGAAAGGAGTGGAGCGTTTTCCTTGGAATATGACGCTTGGTGCTCTACGCAATAATAAGTTGGTGTATCAAGTTGGAAAACAAATTGGTATACAAGCGAACAGAATGGGTGTTCAGTTTAATTTTTCACCTTCAGTTGATGTCAATGTTAATCCAAATAACCCAATTATCGGGAATCGTTCTTTTGGTTCAAATCCAGATCGAGTTGCAGAAAAAGGAATTGCTTATATGGATGGAATGCGTGCGCAAAACGTATTATCGTCTGCAAAACATTTTCCTGGACATGGAAATACAGATCAAGATTCGCACAAAGTTTTGCCGTTGATTCCAGATAATAAAGCAGATTTAGAGAAATATCACATTGCACCTTTCAAGAAAATGATTGATGAAGGTGTACAGTCAATTATGGTGGCGCATCTAAATGTTCCAGCTTTAGAACCAGATCCAAAAATACCTTCAACTTTATCTAAAAATATTATTACAGATTATTTGAAAGGAGAATTACAATTCAAAGGAATTGTGATTACAGATGCGTTGAATATGGATGGTGTAGCAAAAATGTTTCCTGCTGGTGATGTAGATTATAGAGCATTTGTAGCGGGAAATGATATTTTATTGTTTTCGCAAAATGTACACGTTGGGAAACAAAAAATTATTGATGCAATAAATAAAGGTCAGATTTCTGAAGCACGTTTAGAAGAAAGTGTGAAGAAAATTTTGATGGCAAAATATATTACAGGTTTAAATGAAATAAAAACTTTAAATTCTGCAAATGTTTTAGAAGATTTAAATTCTCCTGAAAATTTAGCGTTAACAACTAAAATTTTTGAGAAAGCTTCGACAGTTGTAAAGAATGAACACAAACTTTTACCAATTAAAAAATTGAATCAAAAAATAGCTTTTGTTCCCCTTGAACAAACAGATTATGATCAATTTTTGAGACATTTACAAAAATATACAAATGTTGAGTTGGTGAAGATTTCAAATCCAAATCAGATCAATTTATTGAATGATTATGATGTGATTATTTCGGGAGCGTTTTTATCGAATGAAACGGTTTACAAACCATATAAATTGTCAGATAACTCGAAAGCAATTTTGAAAGCATTACCAAAAGATAAAAAGAAAATCTTCTCATTATTCACAAGTCCTTATGGTTTGAAAGATCTTGATTTATCAAATTTAGATGCGGTTACAGTTCATTATCAAAATACAAAAGATGCGCAAGCAGCTGCTGCGCAAGTTATTTTTGGAGCAATTGATGCAGATGGAACATTTCCGGTAGATATCAATCAAAACTTGAAAGAAGGGCAAGGAATTGTAACAAAACACATCAAACGTTTAGGATTTACTGCACCTGAAAATGTGAATTTAGGAAAAAAAAACTCTTAGAAATAGATAAACTTGCCGAAGAAGCAATTGCAAATCATTACACGCCTGGAATGCAAATTTTAGTCGCAAAAGACGGGAAAATCGTGTATGATAAAAGCTTTGGAACTCAAGATAAAAATTCTTTAAAAAAAGTGAAGTGGACAGATTTATATGATGTCGCTTCTGTAACAAAGGTGACGGCGACGTTGCCTTTGTTGATGCTGGAGGTAAACGAAGGAAAATTAAACCTTGAGCAAACAATTGGAGAAATTGATAATGATGCAAAAAACTCGAACAAATCTTCCTTAAAAGTTCGTGAAGTATTAGCGCATCAAGCTGGTCTTAAGCCATGGATTGGTTTTTACAATGAAACTGTCAATGTAAAAAATGCGCGATTATATTTAGATTTCTATTCGAGAAAGCAAGATGAGGAACATCAGATAAAAGTTACAGATAACATTTATATTATCAACTCTATTAAAGATACGATTTACGAAGATATTTATAAATCATCTTTAGGCCGTAAATCATACGAATACTCAGACTTAGGCTATTATATTTTCAAGAAGAAATTAGAAAAGGATTTTGGGAAAGATTTGAATCAACTGACACAAGAAAAATTTTATCAATCATTGGGAATGTATCGCACAACTTTTAATCCAAAAGAAAAATTTAGTTTAGAAGATATTATTCCAACCGAATACGACAAAACCTATAGAAATCAATTGGTACATGGTTTTGTACACGATCAAGGAGCTGCGATGATGGGCGGAATTGCTGGTCATGCTGGTTTATTCTCTAACTCGATTGATTTGGCAAAATTGATGCAAATGTATTTGAATGGTGGAGAATATGGCGATGAGGTTTATTTGAAGCCAGAGATAGTTGCGGAATTTACAAAACAACAATTCAAAGGAAATCATCGTGGAGCTGGTTTTGATAAAATGCAACATATTTCTAAAGTTGGCCCATCTGTCGAAAGTTTTGGTCATACAGGTTTTACTGGATCTATGGTTTGGGCTGATCCTAAATATAATATAGTGTATATTTTTCTTTCGAATCGTGTCAATGAAACCGTCGAACCAAATTATCTTTCCATTAAAAAAGTGAGAGAAAATATTCGACAAGTAATTTATGAAGCAATTTTACCTTAAATTTGTCTAAATAAAAATCGCGAATGAAAATAGGAATTGTATGCTATCCAACCTATGGAGGGAGTGGAATTGTGGCAACAGAACTGGGAATGGATTTAGCGGAAAAAGGTCATGAAGTACATTTTTTTAGCACAAATGTTCCTGCGAGATTAAACATCAAATTACCAAATATATACTTTCATCGAATTCATGTCGAAACGTATCCATTGTTTCAATATCAGCCATACGATTTGGCGTTGAGTACAATTTTGTATGATAAAGTTTTGCATTACGAATTAGATTTGGTTCATGTACATTATGCGATCCCGCATGCGTATGCGGCGTATTTTACGAAACAAATGTTGGCTCGAAAGGGGTATAAATTACCAATTGTAACAACGTTGCACGGAACAGATATTACGTTGGTAGGGAAACATCCTGTGTATAAAACGGCTGTTGAGTTTTCGATCAATGAATCGGATGCTGTAACGTCAGTTTCCGAAAGTTTGAAACAAGATACTTTACAAGCATTTGACATTACAAATGAAATAGAAGTAGTGCCAAATTTTATTGATAATGATCAATATTTGCCAGAGAAATGTGTGTGTTGTCGTGATAATTTTGCGCAACCAAAAGAGAAGGTAATTTTGCACACTTCAAACTTGAGAAAGGTAAAACGTATTGAAGATGTAATTGGAACGTTTAATTTGATCCAGAAACAAATTCCATCGAAATTGATTATTGCTGGAGAAGGTCCTGAATGGGATATGGCGGATCAAATGATTCAAGAATTTGGAATTCAAGATAAAGTGAAAAGTCTTGGAATGGTAAGTGACTTGAATGATGTTTTGAAAGCGGCAGATTTATTCCTTTTACCGTCTGAACAAGAAAGTTTTGGATTGGCAGCACTTGAAGCTATGGCGGCAAGTGTTCCGGTTATTTCGTCCAATGCAGGCGGAATTCCAGAAGTAAATATTAACGGAGTCACTGGTTTTGTTTGCCCAGTAGGAGATATCGAAATGATGGCAGAAAAAGCGATTTATATTTTAGAGGACGAAAAGCGTTTGGCAGAGTTTAGTTATCAAGCAAAAGAACAAGCGATACGATTTGATAAAACGAATATTCTTCCGCAATATGAAGAATTGTACCGCAAAGTAATTGCAAAATCTAAAATCGGGTAAATCCCGATTTTTTTTATTCATCCTCATTCAAAACCTTTATTGAAAAACTGACAATATATTTTATTGGCATAACGTTTGACTTATTTATACTCGCTTTTCTAAATGCTTTAGACAAGATTCAAATCTTAATAATGTTGTTATTATGAAAGGCTTTCGTCAGTTAAAAATAGTTTTACTGACACTTTGAACGTATAAAAAAATTATGAACATAGACAATTTGTCATTAGCACAAGTAATGGAAGAAGAAATCGAATTAATTCCTTTGATGAGTAAAGACGAAGAAAGTAAGCTAAATAAGCAAGATATTTCTTCGGTATTGCCTATTTTATCGTTAAGAAACACTGTCTTATTTCCGGGTGTGGTTGCGCCAATTACCGCGGGTAGAGATAAATCTATACAACTTTTAACACAAGCTTACAAAGAAGATCGCATTATTGGAGTGCTTTCGCAGAAAGAAATTGCTGTGGAAGATCCTACACAAGACGATTTGTATACAGTTGGTACAGTTGCGAAAATCATGCGAATGATAAAATTGCCAGATGGAAACATTACGGTGATTTTACAAGGGATGAAACGCTTCAAAGTTAAAGAATTTGTTTCAAATGATCCTTATTTTAAGGCAGAAGTAGAAATTCTGACAGAAAAAGTTCCGACTTCACGCAACAAAGAATATCCAATTATTATTGAATCAATTCGTGATTTGGCTTTTCAGATTGTAGAAGAAAATCCGATGTTGCCTTCGGAAGCTGCAGGAGCTATAAAAAGTATTGAAAGTAATACGTTTTTAATCAACTTTGTCGCGTCTAATTTGACGTTGAGTTTAGATGAAAAACAATTGTTGTTAGAAATTTCTGATATGAAACTTCGCGCAATGGAAGTGATGCGTTTTATGAATGTTGAGCTTCAGAAATTGGAGTTGAAAAATACAATTCAGAATAAGGTTCGCAAAGAATTAGATCAACAACAAAAAGAATATTTCTTAAATCAACAAATCAAATCGATTCAAGAAGAATTAGGAGGAAATTCGACAGAAGAAGAAATTAATGAAATGCGCAAACGTGCTTTAACGAAAAGTTGGAGCGAAGATGTAGCAAATCATTTTGATAAAGAAATCAACCGTCTTTCTCGTCTAAATCCGCAAATGCCAGAACATAATATTCAGCGTAATTACCTTGAATTTATGTTGGATTTACCTTGGAATACCTTGACAAAAGATAACTTTGATATCAAGAATGCAAAGAAAATTTTAGATCATGATCATTATGGTTTAGAAGATGTGAAAGAACGCATTTTGGAGCATCTTGCTGTGTTGAAATTGAAAGGAGATATGCGTTCGCCAATTCTTTGTTTGTATGGACCTCCGGGTGTTGGTAAAACATCGTTGGGGAAATCTATTTCAGAAGCGATTGGGCGCAAATATGTACGTATGTCGTTGGGTGGTTTACACGATGAATCTGAGATTCGTGGTCATCGTAAAACCTATATTGGAGCGATGCCAGGAAGAATTTTACAGTCAATCAAAAAATCTGAATCGTCGAATCCGGTTTTTGTTTTAGATGAGATTGATAAAATGTCGGCTAGTGCGCATGGAGATCCTTCATCAGCAATGTTAGAGGTTTTAGATCCAGAGCAAAATTCAACTTTTTATGATAATTTCTTAGAAATTGGCTACGATTTATCGAAAGTATTTTTCATTGCGACAGCTAATAATATTGGAGATATTCCAAGTCCGTTACGCGATCGTATGGAGATGATTAATATTGCAGGTTATACAATCGAGGAAAAATCTGAAATCGTAAAACGTCACCTTCTACCAAAACAATTAACAGAACATGGCTTAAAAGAGAAAGATGTTGTGTTAGGTAAAAAAGAAATCGAATATTTGATTACGGGTTATACGCGCGAATCGGGAGTTCGAAAATTGAATCAGAAAGTTGCAAAATTGGTTCGTTCAGCTGCAAAACATATTGCGTTGGAAGAAGAGTTTAATGCTAAATATTCAATCGAAGATATTTCTAAAATTTTAGGACCTTCTATTACACCAGATCAATATGAGAATAATGAGGTACCTGGAGTTGTAGTAGGTTTAGCTTGGACAAGTGTTGGTGGAGATATTTTATTTATCGAATCTATTTTATCAAAAGCGAAAAATGGAGGACTTTCGATTACAGGAAATCTTGGAACTGTGATGAAAGAATCTGCGACAATTGCGTTAGAATATATCAAATCGCATGCGGATGAATTGGGAATTAAACCAGAAGTTTTCGAGAATTATAAAGTTCATATTCACGTTCCGGAAGGAGCAACGCCAAAAGATGGACCATCTGCCGGAATTACAATGTTGACGTCTTTGGTTTCGTCTTTTACACAACGAAAAGTAAAAGCAAAATTAGCAATGACAGGTGAGATCACACTTCGTGGAAAAGTGTTGCCAGTTGGCGGAATTAAAGAGAAAATTTTAGCGGCAAAACGTGCAAATATCAAAGAAATTATTTTGTGCGAAGATAACCGAAAAGATATTGAAGAAATTAAAGCAGAATACGTAAAAGGAATGACTTTTCATTTTGTAAAAGAAATGAAAGAAGTTTTGGATATTGCTTTAACGAATCAAAAAGTAAAAGGAGCAAAGGTTTTGGATTAATCTATAAATCTTTTTAGAACATATAAAAAGGAACTCAATTTAGAGTTCCTTTTTTGTTTATTATAGAATACTAATATCTTCTAAATTTGGATTTTTAGATTTAATTAAATTAATTTTCCATTCCCGTTTCCAATTTTTCAATTGCTTTTCTCTTAACATATCTTGACTAATTGAAGTAAAATCTTCAAAATAAATTAATGATTTTACATTGTATTTTTGAGTGAAAGCTGAACCAATTCCTTCTTTATGAGCTTCTATTCTTTTAATTAAATTGTTGGTAACTCCAATATAAAAAACAGTTCGATATTTGTTTGTAAGTATATAAACATAATATATTTTCATAAGAATTCCTTATATGATATGTTCCTGAAACGAGTTCAGGATGACTTCGTTAGATAAACTAATTTAAGGATTATTAATGATAATGTAGAGAAAGAATGTCAAGCTGAATTCATTTCAGCTTCGCATCAACATAAAAGGAACTCAATTTAGAGTTCCTTTTTTTGTATACTTTATCTTAACTTTAGTCTAAATCTTAACCTTAGTTTTACTTTATCTTATAAGCAATTCCCCAAAAAACAGGCATATTAAAAGGACCACTATATTTCCCATAACCAGGAATAACCAAAGGATCAATTCCTTGATCTTTTTTACCACCAATATAAGCTGCAGGATGTAAGGCTAATTCACCATAAAAATTCTTAAAAATCTCTACACGTCCACCGACAACAGCTTCTATCCAATAACTACTTACATTCGCTTTTGGCAAACTTCCTGTCCCTATAATCTCATTTGATTGTAAATCTCTAATCGGATAACTATTGATGGTTTGCGAATATTTAGAATACGCAATTCGTCCACCAATGTAAATTCCGTTCGATTGATTTTCGATATCTTGCGTTATAAACCAGTTTGCACCAAGTTTTGCAAAAACGCCGTCAACATCAACATCCCAATTGATTTCATTGAAATTATTTTTCTCGAAACCAGCTTCTACAACGGCATGCCACTTATTATTGATTTGATAAGAAGCATAAGCGCTAACTCCTTTTTTATCGTTGAAAGCAGAAACAATTGGATTGAAAACGTCTACACCGATAAAAATATCGTGGTATTTTTTTTTGAGAATAGAATCTGTAACCGAAACTTTTGTTGAATCAGTTTTATTTTCTTGACCAAATGCAAAATTAATTGCGCTCGTCAGCAAAAAGCTTAATAATAGTTGTCGAACCATCTTTAATTTCAGTATTTACAGTTTCTATTTTCTTTATCCAATTTCCAGCTCCATTTCCAGTTTTTGTTACCAATTTTACATCAACTCCTTTAAAAGTTAATCCAAAACCACAAGCTTTAGAAGTATAGCCATTTCCAAGCGTATCGTATTTTAAAATCAATCGATCACGTTTTGCAGGAATTGTTCTGATGACTTTACCCGTTATAGAATCTTTTACATCTATATCTGGACCTTGCGCTATAGTATAGTAAATCTCTTTTTTACTATTTTGACGCAAAGCAATTCCGAAACTTGTTTTCCCTAAAGCAGAATTTTTTTCGATTAAGACAGTATCTTTACTCGTTCCTGTAGCTTCTCTAATTCCTTTCGTAATCGAATCATTATAAACATACGCCCAATAATAAATAGAATCTTCCAAAGGAACATTAGTTCCATCATAATACATATCAGCAACCATGCGTGGAACATCACCTTCGTCGGTACAAATATCATCATCTTCACAACTATAAAATGCTAAAGAAATTATAGAAGCAAAAATTGAGTAGGCTAGAAAACGTTGAATATTTTTCATTTTTTTTTTGATTGAATTTTAAATTCGCTCTAAAAGTACAATATTTTCTACATGATGTGTTTGTGGAAACATATCAACTGGCTGAACTTTAACAATTTTATATTGATCTTTCATCAATTCTAAATCACGCGCTTGAGTAGCAGAGTTACACGAAACATAAACAACACGTTTTGGATTCATGAACAAAATATTTTCAACCACTTTTTTATGCATTCCATCACGTGGAGGATCAGTAATAATTACATCTGGAATTCCGTGTTCGTTAATGAAATCTTGATTCAATACATCTTTCATATCACCACAATAGAAATCACAATTATCAATTCCATTAAATTTTGCTGCCGCTTTTGCTGCATCAATTGCTTCTTGAACAGATTCTACACCAACTACTTTTTTCGCTTTTTTCGAAACGAATTGCGCAATTGTTCCAGTTCCAGTATATAAATCGTATACTAATTCATCTCCAGTTAAACCTGCAAAATCACGTGTTAATTTATATAATTCGTAAGCTTGTTCTGGATTTGTTTGATAGAAAGATTTTGGACCAATTTTGAAGTTCAAATCTTCCATCTTTTCCATAATATGATCATCTCCAGCAAAAACTTCGATATCTAAATCATAAACAGAATCGTTTTGTTTTGGATTGATTGCATACAATAAAGATGTGATTTCAGGGAATTTATCTTTCAAGTTTTGTAAGAAAGCTTCACGATTTTCTTTCTCTTCTCGGAAGAATTGAACCAAAACCATTACTTGTCCATTCTGAGAAGTACGAATCATTAATGTTCTTAATAAACCTTCTTGATTTTTTAAATCGAAGAAATCTAAATGATGCTCTAATGCAAAACGTTTTGCTTCGACACGAATCGCATTAGAAGGATCACGTTGCAAGTGACATTTTGTAACATCCAAAACTTTAGACCAAGCACCAGGAATATGGAATCCAACTACGTCACGGTCGTCAAATTCTTTCCCTGATTGAATTTCTTCTAACGTTAACCAACGTGCATTAGAAAAAGTAAACTCTAATTTATTACGGTAAAAATATTGTTCTTTAGAACCTAAAATTGGAACAATTTCAGCATCTAAATCTTTGAAACCTCCGATACGAACCAAATTGTTAACCACTTCGTCATGCTTAAATTTTAATTGCGCATCATAGCTCATATCTTGCCATTTACAACCACCGCAAACACCAAAATGCTCACATTCTGGCTGAACGCGATAAGGAGATTTTGTGTGAATTTCGATTGCTTGTCCTTCTAAATAGCTGCTTTTTTTCTTCAAAACGTGTACATCTACAACGTCTCCTGGAATTGCGCCTTTTATCAGAACCGTTTTCCCTTCCTCTGTTTTACCAACCGATACACCTTTTGCACCAGCACGTAAAACTTCTATATTATTTAATATGATTTTTTGTTTCGCTTTTCTTGACATTTTGCAAAGGTAAGGAAGTCCCCGAAATATTCAATTTTTTATCTTTTTTTGGAATCAATCTTTGTATTTTAAATAATATTTTTATTTTTACAATATAAAATCTATCGGTTTTATAGGTTATTATTTTGTTTGATAAATTTATTTAGAATAATTTTCATAAAATAGTTTAAAAAATAGGTTTGTTATTTAAATTATTCTATTAATTATATTTATTTAGAAAAATAATATAATTTTGAAATCAGAAATAAAACAAGAAAAAATGAAAAATTTAGTATTTAATATGTCAATGTATATGTGCCACTCGTTAAAAGAGGAGGAATATATTGTGACGTATTAATTACGAAAATAATAATTCATGAACTCCTCCAAAATTTTGAGGAGTTTTTTATTGTCAAAAAATAAGTTAGAAAGTTAGAAAGAATGTCAAGTCAAGAAAAAAATTATTTAAATCAACTAGAAGACGAAGCAATCTACATTTTGAGAGAAACAGCTGCTCAATTTGAGCGTCCAGCATTGTTATTTTCAGGAGGAAAAGATTCTATTGTTTTGATTCATTTAGCTTTGAAAGCCTTTCGTCCAGGGAAATTTCCTTTTCCTTTAGTACACGTAGATACAGGACACAATTTTCCTGAAGCGATAAAATTTAGAGATTATTTAGTCAATAAAATTGGCGAAAAATTGATTGTTGCTTCTGTAGAAGATGCTATAAAAAAGTATAATCTGAAAGAAACTGCTGGCCGTTTTCCTTCTCGTAATGCCTTGCAAACGTATGCGTTGTTAGATGTAATCGAAGAAAATGAATTTGATGCATGTATTGGAGGAGCACGTCGTGATGAAGAAAAAGCACGTGCAAAAGAACGTATTTTCTCGGTTCGTGATGATTTTGGTCAATGGGATCCTAAACTTCAGCGTCCAGAATTGTGGAATATTTTGAATGGAAGAATTGAAAAAGGACATAATGTACGTGTTTTTCCGATTAGCAATTGGACAGAATTAGATGTTTGGAATTACATAAAACAAAATAACATCGAATTACCAAATTTATACTTTGCCCACGAGCGCGAATGTATTGTTTACAATGATAAATTAATTGCGACTTCAGATTTTATTCAGCCAAATGCAGACGATGAGGTTGTCGTAGAAAAAGTACGTTACAGAACGGTTGGTGATATGACGTGTACAGCGGCTGTACCTTCGGATTCTTCTACGATTGACGATATCATTACTGATATTATTAATACAAGAATTAGCGAAAGAGGACAAACTCGTTTGGATGATCAATTATCAGAATCGGCAATGGAAGACCGTAAAAAACAAGGTTATTTCTAAGTCAAAATTTTTTTAAACAAAACTCTATAATATCTATAGGAATTAAGTAAAATGATTACATTAAAATTTATAACAGCAGGAAACGTAGACGATGGTAAAAGTACTTTAATAGGACGTTTACTTTACGATTCGAATAGTATTCACACCGATCAATTGGGTGTTTTAGAAAAACGTAAATCAAATGAAGACGACGAAATTGATTTGTCTTTGATCACAGATGGTTTACGTGCCGAGCGCGAACAAGGAATTACAATAGACGTAGCGTACAAATATTTTTCGACTGCAAAACGAAAATTTATTATTGCAGATGCGCCTGGACATGAGCAATACACGCGAAATATGATTACAGGTGCTTCAAATTCAGAGTTGATTATTATTTTGGTTGATGCACGTAAAGGAATCACTTCTCAAACAAAACGTCATGCAAGTATTGGATCGTTAATGGGAATTAAAAAAGCAATTATCGCCATTAATAAAATTGATTTGGTTGATTATTCACAAGATATTTTCGAAAAGATAAAAAATAATTTTCAACAAATTCAAGATCAATTGAATTATGATGAAGTAACTTTTATTCCAGTTTCTGCTTTGGTTGGCGATAATATTGTCGAAAAATCTGCAAAAACGCCTTGGTACAATGGAGAAACATTATTGCATCAATTGGAAACAATTTCGATTGAAACAGATAAAAATTTAGCAGCTCGTTTTCAGGTTCAATGGGTAATTCGTCCAAAAGATGAAGAGCATCACGATTATAGAGGTTATGCGGGGCAAATTTTGAGTGGAGCCTACAAAGTTGGGGATTCTATTAAAGTTTATCCATCAAATATCGAATCAAAAATTGTTAAAATAGAACGTCATTTGGAAGAAGTACAACATGCTGAAGCAGGAGAAAATGTTGTGATTCATCTCGAAAATAATATAGATATCAGTAGAGGAGACACAATTGTAAAAACTTCCGAAGAACCGCAAACTACAAATGTGCTAAAAGCGTGGATTTGTTGGTTAGACAATAATGCATTACAACAAGGAAAAACGTATGTGTTGCAACATCGTTTTCATTCGGTTCGTGCAAAAATCAAAACAATCGATCAACAATGGGATATTAATAATTGGGAATTTATTCCATCTGAAGAAATCAAGTTAAATGATATTGGACAAGTGGTTTTAAAAACAAATCAACCTTTATTTTTTGATTCTTTCAAAGAAAATATTCATACAGGAAATGCCATTTTGATTGACGAAACAACAAAAAATACAGTCGCAGCTTTGATGTTTATTGATTAAAACATCAATTAAATCTTATCAATCAACTAATTTATTACAAACATGCAAACAACAATAGGAAAAGTAATTTTGGCCGGTGCTGGTCCAGGAGATCCAGAATTGGTGACACTCAAAACATTAAATTATATCAAAAAAGCCGATGTTATTTTGACAGATCGTTTGGTTTCTCCAGTGTTAATAGATGTATATGCGGCGAAAGATGCGTTGGTTATTTATGTCGGAAAACAATGTTCGAAAGGAATTCACACGCCTCAAAAAGATATCAACGACTTGATGATTGAGTTTGCAATGCAAGGAAAATTAGTGGTTCGATTGAAAGGAGGTGACGCTTCGCTTTTCTCTAATATTTTGGACGAATTAGAAACCTTGAAAAAAAATCATGTTCCGTACGAAATAATTCCAGGGATTTCGGCTGCTTTTGGTGCTGCTGCTTACACGGGAATTCCGTTGACAGCACGAAATCATTCGAAAGGAGTTCGCATGTTGACGTTGTGCGATTTGAAATCTATTGACGATAAACAATGGAAAGATTGGGCAAAAACGTCAGATACATTGGTTTTTTATATGAGTGGACAACGTTTACAAACTTTAGCCGATCAGTTAATTTTGAATGGAATTGATACCGAAAAAGGTTTAGCAGTTATTCAACAAGCGACAACTCCAGATCAGAAAACGCAAGTGTTTACTTTTGAAAATATTGTAGAAAATCATTTACCAACCTTTGATTTTGTACCAACTTTAATTATCGTTGGTCATGTTGTCAATTTGCATCAATCATTCGCTTGGTTAGATGAACAACCAACTTCCAATTCATATTTTGATAACTATAAAACAACAATTTCTTATGCTAGCTAACGAAAAATTGAACTTAGTAAAAAGTTTAGTCAAAGAATTATCACGTGACGAAATTATTTGGACAAATGGTTATTTGGCTGGATTAGTTGCAAATCAAACACAAGAAGTACCGCAAGAACAAAGAGTTTTAACCTCAATCAAACCTACAATAATCTATGGAACTGAAACAGGAAATGCGAAGAAATTAGCTAATCAATTACTTGGAATTTTTAAGAAGAATAAAATTCAAGCCAAAGCGATTGATGCGTTTCAATATCCACTGGAAAAAATTGAAAAAGAAGAATTTTTAATTCTAATTTTTAGTACGCAAGGAGATGGAGATTTACCTCAAAATGCACAAAAATTTTATGATAATTTGAGCAATTCTGACCTAAAATTAAATCAAACAAAGTTTGCTGTTTTTGGTTTGGGCGATACGTCTTATCCGTTTTTTTGTAAATCAGGAGAAGAAATTGATGAATTATTCGAAAAACTTGGTGCGCAACGCGTTTTTGATTTGGTAAAAGTAGATTTAGATTATCAGGAAATTGCCGAAAATTGGTTTGCTGAAATTTTAAAAACTATTCAATCAGAAAGAAGTTCAACAAATGTTCAACCTCAAAAATTACAAAGTTCTTCTACGCAGAAAAAATCGTACGAAGGAATTGTAAAGCATAAAATTGTTTTGAACGATAGAGGTTCAAACAAAGAAACATATCATATCGAAATTGCAGTTGATGAGCAAGTAGATTACGAACCTGGCGATGCTTTGGGTGTTTATCCAAAAAATAATCAAACCGAAATTTTAACGATTGCAAAATTTTTCAATGAAGAAAATCGCGCAAAAGAACTTGAAGAAAAAAATATTAGAGCACTTTCTAAAAAATCAATCGATCAATTTGCAACAATTTTGAATGTAGAAATTCTTGAAACTAAGATTGATTTAATTGATTTATTATCAAAATATTATTCGTCAGAATCTACAATGAAATTTGATGATATTTTAGATCTTTTGCATCCGATTGCGCCACGTTTATATTCGATTTCATCATCGAATGAAGCACATGATAACGAAATTCATTTAACGGTTAGTCTGAATACTTTTTCAGTTTCAGATCAACAAAAAACTGGATTATGTTCTCAGTTTTTAGCAGATTTTGAGCAAGATAAATCCATAGAATTTTACATTCATAAAAATATAAACTTCAAACTTCCAGATGAAAATCAGTCGGTGATTATGATTGGTCCGGGAACTGGAATTGCGCCTTTTCGTAGTTTTTTGACACATCGCGATGCAATTGGCGCAGAAGGTAAAAACTGGTTGTTTTTTGGTGAGCAACATTTTGTTTCGGATTTCTATTATCAAACTGAAATTCAGGAATGGCTTTCAACAGGAGTTTTAAGCAAATTAGATACAGCTTTTTCGAGAGATCAAAAACATAAAATTTATGTGCAAGATCGAGTGAAAGAACGAGGAAAAGAACTTTACAATTGGTTAAACGAAGGTGCGTATTTGTATGTCTGCGGTCAAAAAGACGGAATGAGTACAGATGTAGAAAGTGCTTTGATCGAATTAATAGCAAAAGAATCAAATCAAGATGAGGTTTCAGCGAAAAATTTTCTGGAACAATTGGAAGAAGAAGGTCGCTACCAAAAAGATGTTTACTAATCAACCAATAACTAATAAAATGAGTATAGAAAAACAATCTCCTATAGAAGGAATTAAAATAAAAAGTGACGGACTTCGCGGTACGTTAAAAGAAAGTATAGAGCTAGATAATCACACTGGAAATGTACGTGCAGATGACGAAGCTTTGGTGAAATTTCACGGAATGTATGTGCAAGATGATCGCGATAGACGAGAAGAACGCGCAGAAAAAAAGTTAGACAAATTGTATTCGTTTATGATTCGTTTGCGTATTCCGGGTGGAATTATTGACGCTGATAAGTGGTTGGCAATTCATGAAACTTCTGAACAATATGGAACAGGCGTTTTGAAAATTACAACGCGTCAAACCATTCAATTGCACGGAATTTTGAAACATCAATTGCGCCCAACTTTACAATCTTTTGACCAAGCAAAGTTAGATTCTATTGCGGCTTGTGGTGATGTGAACCGAAATGTAATTGCGAGTTCTCATCCGTTGGTTTCGTCTATTCATGCTCAAATTCATGCATATGCAGATAAATTATCAAAACATTTGTTGCCTAAAACACAAGCTTATTATGAGATTTTTGTGGATAATGAAAAGATTTACGAACGCGAAACAGAGAAAGATGATTTGTACGAAGACCGCTATTTACCCCGAAAATTTAAAATTGCAATTGCTATTCCGCCAACTAATGATGTAGATGTTTTTGCAAATGATTTGGGACTGATTGCGATTATCGAAAATAATGAATTGAAAGGTTTCAATATCGCTGTTGGTGGAGGTTTGTCTACAACTCACGGAAATCCAAATACATATTCGCGTTTAGCAACCGAAATTGGTTTTGTTGATTCTGAAGAAAAAGTGTTGAAACTGGCTTATGAAGTGTTGACAATTCAGCGTGATTTTGGGAATCGTGGAGATCGAAAATTAGCGCGATTAAAATATACAGTTGATAAATTAACGGTTGATGGTTTCAAGTCTGAATTAGAAAAACGTGTTGGTTTTAAATTAGAGCCTTCTCAGTCCTATCAATTTACGGAGCGTTCTGATATTTATGATTGGCGACAAGTGAATAACGGAATGTGGTATTACACTTTGTTTGTGGAGAATGGAGTTGTTCAGCCAAATCAGAAAGCATTTTTACATGAATTGGCTTTATTAAATATCAATAATTTCATTTTTACAGCGAATCAAAATTTATTGTTAGGTGAAATTTCAACTGAAAATAAAGCTAAAGTTGAACAGCTTTTAGAAAAATATTCTATTCACAAAGATATTAGTGAACTTCGAAAAAATTCGATGGCGTGCGTGGCTTTACCAACTTGTCCATTGGCTTTGGCAGAAGCACAGCGTTATTTACCAGAATTAGTGACTAAAATAGAACCTTTGCTAGAAAAACATCAACTTCAAAATGATGATATCTCGATTCGTATGACGGGCTGTCCAAATGGTTGTGGTCGTTCGTATGTTTCGGAGATTGGTTTTGTCGGAACTTCTGCTGGACATTATAATTTGATGTTGGGAGGAGATCGATATGGTGTTCGTTTGAACAAAATTTACAAAGAAAAAGTAAATGAAGCAGAGATTTTGAATGAATTAGATCAAGTTTTCGAAAGTTATACAAATGAAAAAATAGACAATGAAACATTCGGAGATTTTACCTATCGAAAATATTTTTCGGTTAATTAGTTAAATCGCTTTAAGAACAATGAAAAATAATTTATTCCCGATATTTTTAAAAACAGAACATTTGCGCTTCCTGATTGTTGGAGGAGGAAATGTAGGATTAGAAAAGGTTTCGACGCTAATCAAACAAAATCCTTCAGTCAATTTGAAAGTTGTAGCAAAGGAATTTAAACAAGAATTGAAAGATGTTTTTTTGCAATATCCATCAATTCAACATGAAACTCATGCGTTCGAATCGAGTGATTTGGAAGATGTAGATTTAGTGATTGTCGCAACCGATAATAATGAAACTTCGAGAGAAGTGAAGCAAAAAGCAAATGCAAAAGGAATTTTGGTTAATGCAGCTGATCAGCCCGATTTGTGCGATTTTTATTTAGGTTCGATTGTGAATAAAGGTCATCTTAAAATTGCGATTTCCACAAATGGACAATCTCCTGTTATGGCAAAACGTTTGAGAGAATATTTTTCTGATGTTATTCCAGATTCAATTGATGAAAACATTGAAAGTTTAAATAAAATTAGAAATAATCACAAAGGAGATTTTAATCAAAAACTAACCGATTTGAATCATTTAACTTCTTCATTTGAAGGAAAAAAATCGACTAAAAAATACAAACGTTTAGTAACCGAAATTACATTGATATTTTTTGCATTATTCTTAGGATATGCTTTGTCATCAATCGTAAGTTTTTCGGAAGCGAAAGATTTTGTGATTCACATTCCAAATGTTTTTTACATTATGTTGGCTGTTGGTTTTTTCGCTCAAATGGTCGACGGAGCCGTTGGTTTGGGATATGGTGTAACCTGTTCCACAAGTATGATGTTGTTTGGCGTTAATCTGCCTTCAATAAGTGGTAGTATTCATACTGCCGAAATGTTTTCGAGCGGAATTAGTGGTTTTTCGCATTATAGATTTGGAAATGTAAACAAAAAATTATTGGTTGCTTTGGCTATTCCAGGCGTTATTGGAGCAGTTTCGGGATCATTATTATTGGTTTATTTGGGAAACAAATACGAAACCATTACTTACGGAATATTGGCTTCGTACACCTTAATCATCGGAATTCGATTAATTATTTTAGCATTCAGAAAAAAAATCGAACGCAAAAAAGTAAAACGAGTTGGATTTTTAGGATTTGCCGGAGGTTTTTTAGATGCTTTTGGTGGTGGAGGTTGGGGACCTGTCGTGACATCAACTTTATTAGCAAAAGGAAAAAAATCAAACTTAGTAGTAGGAACAGTTAGTTTAGCCGAGTTTTTTGTGACACTTTCTGCATCGTTGACTTTTTTTGCAGCTTTGGGTGTAAGTCACGGTTTTATCATTGCAGGTTTAATAATTGGAGGAGCTTTAGCAGCGCCAATTGCAGCGAAATTAGCAGGCAAAATACCTCAGAAAGTTGCTATTTTGGCTGTAGCTTTTTTAGTTATCACATTTAGTATTCGTATTCTTTTTAAAATTTTCTAAATTTTATATATCATTTCTAACAATCAAAACACTCTTCATCTCGCATGTTGAGTGTTTTTTTATTGTTCATTATTTAAGACATATTTAGTTAAAAATATATTTTGTGACAGGTTTCAATGTTTTGCCATTTTCAGGATGTAAACCGTAATTTGTATAAAATTCTACTTCACTATTTTTCTTTGTATACCAAACTTTATCAAGTGCATTTTCAAAATTTAAAGTATCAGGTTTTGTGATTTTCTTCAATTGAAAAACAGTTTCGTTATATGGAACAGCATTCATTTGAGGTGAAGTTTCTTCGCATTCGATTTCTTCATAATGATTTTCTTTCCAAACCATACAAGACGAATTTTGATTGATTGAATTAAGAAATAATCCTCCGCTAGCCAAAATCATAGCAATACCACTTCCAGCAATTACTTTATTTCGTTGAAGTTTTATTTTCTGAAAGAAATTATTCTTTTTTGATGGAAGATTAATTATTGATTCTTCTTCAGAAATATTATTATCTATTATTGGTTCTACGGATGCGATTTCTTCTACATTAACTTCTTTTTCTTCATTTTTTTGTCTGCTGATTTTTTTGATTAAAATCTCCAAAACTTTCATAACCGATATAATGAGCAAGAATGTTTAATAAATCAGGACTTATTTCCTTCTTTAAATTATTTTCTTTCACGAAATCATCAAAATATCTTGAAAAAGATTTGCTTGTTATAGGATAATTATAATCATCTGAAATTACTTTTTCTAAATGCACAGACATTCCATTTTTACTTCAACTCCCAAATTCATTTTTTGCTTTCTCAAAAACTTTTTCGAATAGATATTTTTTCGTAGACATTTCATTTTTAATTCTTTTACAAAGTAGACAAATTTTGGACAAAATAAATTACGGTTTCCCGTAAAACGGGCTGTCCAATAATTGTCCAAAACTTGTCCATTGTTTGTCTAACAGCGACTTTGTGTTCTGTATTTACTTTGCAATAGAAATCAAAACAAAAACAAAAAACTTGATTTCTGAAAACGTAGTCTCGAAAATAGTTGAGGTGATTTGAAGGGAAGCATTTTTCCTGAATTGTTCTCAAGGCTACAAAAAACTTCCCACTAAAGAAGCGCTTCTTTTTTTCTCGTGTACACTACTTGCAATCTGTTTTGTGAGGAAGAGCACCTATATCAAAAAATTAAAAATTTAAGCTATGTTACAATTATTATTCGCTTTATTAGGATTCTTTTTTCCAAATCAAAATGCAAACACAATTTAACAAGATCAACATCCAGTTGTACAAACTTCATCAGATAGTATAGATGGTGATACAAATGGTGAAACAGGAAGTACACCTCCAAAAAAATAAACTAAATGCGGATAGAGAAATCTATCCGTTTTTTATTTAGCTTTATTGAGTAAATACAATGATTTGAGAAAAATTTTATTTTTTTATTTTATACTTTTTATTATTTCATGTCAACAGTCTAAAAACAAAGAGATTGAGCAGGATAATTTAGATAATAAAGCTTATGATAAAGCATGGAAGTTTTATGAAAAACAAGAGAATGATAGTGCTTATGTTTATTTTAATAAAGCATATTCAGAATTTATAAAACTGAATAACAAACATCAAGCATCAAAATGTTTGATAAATATGGCTTTTATTTCTAAAGATCAAGGAGATTGGTTTGGAAGCCAAGAATTAATTATTTCTTCGGTAAAATTATTAAACCCTAAAATAAGTGAAGAAAAAGAAACACTTTCTAGTGCATATAATATTTTAGGGCAAACTTCTCATGATTTAGGAAATTTTAATGATGCTATAGATTATTATCAAAAAGCAATTGATTTTTCTAAAGAAAAAGATGTTTATATTATCAATCAAAATAACATTGCAAATAGTTATCGTTACGATAAGCAGTATGATGAAGCGATAAAGATTTACCAAGAATTACTAAAAGATAAGAATACAATTGAAAATCCAAAAGAATATGCGCGAATTACTGATAATTTAGCATATACCAAATGGTTAAAAGACAATAAGTCCAATGTTATAAATGAATTAAATAAAGCGTTAAATATTAGATTAAAGGAAAATGATTTGTGGGGACAAAATGCAAGTTATGCGCATTTAACAGATTATTTTTCAAATTTAGATCATAAAAAAGCCTTGGACTATGCTTATAAAAGAAAACAAATTGCTTTCGAAAATAAGAGTGTGGGCGATAAATTAGAAGTTTATCAACAACTTATTTTATTAGAAAATCCTACAAATGCAAAACAATATTTTGAAGCTTATCAAAAGCTAAACGATAGTATTCAGTTAGAACGTAACAGAGCGAAAAATCAATTTGCGTTGGTGCGTTATGATTCGGAGAAAAATCGTGCAGATTTTTTGAAAGCTGAAGCAGAGAATGAAAAGAAGAAAAATGATATTTTAAAACTTTATATTCTAATCGGTTTATTGATCGTTTTGTTTGTTTTTGGATATTTTTTGTACAGAAAAAGAAAGCAAAAATTAGAGCAAGAGAAAGTTTTGTTGCAACAAGAAAAGGTTTTGGAAGTCAAAAAAACAGAATTGAAATATTCTAAAAAAGTACACGATAAAGTGGCGAACGGAATTTATCATGTGATGTCTGATATTGAGAATAAATCAGAATTTAATCGTGATCAAATTTTAGATAAATTGGAAGTTGTTTATGAAATTTCGCGCGATATTTCTTATGACAAAATCGATGAAAATCAACAAGAAAATTTTGCAGAAAAATTAGCACAATTGATAAGTTCTTATGATTCGGAACAAGTCAAAATATATTTGATTGGAAATGAAAAAGAACTTTGGAGAAACGTAAAAGATTATGCTAAAACAGAGGTTTTTTTGGTGATGCAAGAATTGTTGACGAATATGAAAAAACATAGCGAAGCTTCACGAGTTATATTAAATTTTAAAGAAGAAAATCAGCAAATTATCATCAATTATTCGGATGACGGAATTGGAATTTCGGATTTAAAACCTAAAAATGGTTTGCAAAATACGGTTTCACGTATTTCTAATCTAAACGGAGATGTTATTTTTGAAACTGAAAATGTGAATGGTCTAAAAATTAAGATCAAATTTCCAATTCAATAACCTAAATAAAAAGTATGTTTAAAAAAGTATTAATTGCAGAAGATTTTGAGAGTTTTAATATTTCGGTTCAGAAAGTTTTAAAAGATTTACATGTAGAAAATCCTGATTATGCTTTTTATTGTGATGATGCATTCTTGAAAGTAAAAAAAGCATTACACGACAATCAACCTTATGATTTATTGATTTCTGATTTGTCTTTTGAAGAAGATCATCGCGAGCAAAACTTGAAAGGAGGAAGAGATTTAATTGAAGCAGTAAAAGCGATTCAGCCAAATTTGAAAGTGATTGTTTTTTCGGTAGAAAAGAAAGCGGATATGGTAGATAATCTTTTCAAAGAATACCATATAGATGGGTTTGTGGCGAAAGGAAGAGAAGATTCGAAAGAGTTGAAAAAAGCGATACAAACTGTTTTTGCGGGCGGAATGCATTTGGAATTGGACATGAAACGTAGTATCAAACAAAAAAATACGTATGAAATAACTTCGTATGATGTTACGTTAGTTTCTTTGCTTTCGAATGGAATTTTGCTAAAAGATATTTCAAATCACTTAAAACAAAATAATATCAAACCTGCAAGTCTAAGTAGTGTAGAAAAGAGATTGGGCTCATTAAAAGAGTCGCTACAAATTACAAGTAATCATCAATTGGTTGCGTTTTTCAAAGATTTGGGAAGTATTTAACCCAAATCTTTACACCATTTATCTACAAAAATCTGTTGCAATTGCTCAATTTCTTTTTCGTAAATCGTATTTTTTCGTGAACCAAAATAGAGTGTATTTTCCAACGGTTTTTCACCTTGCCAAACCAATTTTATTTTACCAGAATTTAGTGCTTCTTGACATAAAAAGTCGGGAACAATAGAAAAGCCATTTCCATCGCTCAAACAACGAATAATAGAACTGATATTTGGGACAATATAATTTGGTTTGAAATCTGGATGTTCTTTAAAATTTTCTTTCCAAAAATGTTGCTCCGCAGCAGCTAATTTTTGAATCGGTTCTAAAATAAAATTATACAAAATTTTTCCTTTTTCAGTCGGAACCATTTTTCGCGCCGATCGATCAAATAATTTGTAGCCTGTATAGGCTTCTAACGAATTGAGATGTAAGATAACACCAGGTTGTGAAATAAATAATTGTTGTGCAGCAGCAGATAAAGTTCCAGTTTCGTAAATTGCTTTAAACGTTCTGAACCATTCAAGATTTGATTGCTTAACTTCTAAATTTTAATTTTCATCATAAGGTAAATCGTCAGGATCTACATCAATATAATCGGGGTTTGGTAAGGTCGAAAGTCGATACGCTTTTATTGTTTTCAAATCCAATAAATTTGCTTTTACAACATGATGCATTCCGTCCATCAATTTTCCATAAGGACAAACAATAATTTGCTGTGATTTAGAAAATTATAATTAAAACAAAACCCTCCATTTTTAGGAGGGTTTTAAATTTTATTCTGCAAGAAGTTTTTTTATATCTTCTTTTAAAAATTCTATTTCAGGATGATATTTTCCAGCTAGAGAAGGTTCTTTTCCTTCAGGATCTTTGTAATTCAGTCCCGAATAAAACAGTATTGGAACACCCATTTTATCATATCGACTTCTGATATTTCCTTGTTTATCAACCAATGCAAGTTTTCCGCTGTGATTTAGACCTTCGGCAGTTGTTTCGTCTTTTCCAACATAAATATTGAATTTATCCGAAAGTTGCTCAATTTCTTCTCGATCCGAAGTCAAATAATGCCAATTCGGTGATTTTACACCAATTTGTTTTGCATATTCTAACAATCGTGCAGGTGTATCTCGTTTTGGATCAATTGTAATCGAAATAAAACCAAGGTTTGCATCATTTATTTCATCTTCTATTGTGCGTAAATTGTTACTCATTACTGGGCAAATCGTTGGACAACTTGTAAAGAAAAATTCTACAACGTACACTTTTCCTAACATATCACGATTTGTAATCGTTTGATTATTTTGATTTGTCATCGAAAATTCCGGAACTTTCATTACCGTGTAAAGTTCATCTTTAGGCTTATTTTTTAGCCAAAAAACAGTTCCTATAACGCCTAAAATAATAACAATAACGGCTATTAATTGTTTATTCATGGATATGTTTTTCAGGATTTTTTAGAAACTCTTCTTTGCACATTGTCGAACAAAAACCATACGTTTTTCCTTGGTAATTAGCTGTGTCACTCAAATGATCTGCAGTTTTCATTCCGCAAATTGGATCAACTTCGTTCACAACCGCAATATCCAATTTAGTTACAGCTTTCATTTCTTCGTGAGAAACATGCTTTACTTCAAAATTCTCTTGTTTTGTTTGCTCTTTATTACAAGAAAATAATGCAAACCCTAATACTATTAAAGAGAATATATTTTTTAAATTTTTCATTTTAAATTGTTTATTTGTTTTTAATTAATTGTTATCTGATTCTATAGTTTAGATTTATTAAAGAAAAATTAAACAATTGGAGGATGAAAAACTAAACGAATAATATAGTTAGAATTAATATCTTGATAATGATCAGTTGATAATTTATTTTTTTGCGTAAAATACTTTTTTGGAGAAATAATTTGTTTTTGAGGAACAATCGCATCTAAAATTTTGACCGAATTTTTGACAAAATGATTTTCTGGCTGATTCTTTTCACTTTTCGAAATTTCTTCTTTCAAATAGCAAAAACCATTACAAAGTAATTCGGGTTTTTCTCGATTTTCACAAAGTTCATTTGCGATTTCTTCATAATTCAAAACATAATCTATCATCGGCATTAAAGGACGAAATGCGATAGAAAATATGAGTGATATGAAAAATAGTATGCGCAAAAAACTAATTTATTGTCAAATTTAACCAAATTGATTGAGGTTGAATATGATAAAATTTATGATTTTAAAAGAAAGATTTATCATAATCTTCACTTTTATGTTCTGTAAAATTTTTACCTTAAAAAAGATTTTACAATCTATAAATATTTATGAAAAAAAGTAAGATTTTAGATTTTACAACAACCGAAGAACTAATGCATTTTTTGGTCGAAAATCAAGAAGAAAATCCTCTCTATAAAAATGTGATAAAGAAGTTTGAATATGAAAATGAGTTACTAAAACTGCAATCAGAGTTAGTAAATCTTCAAAATTGGATTTCGACAGAAAAGAAAAAAGTTGCAATCATTTTCGAAGGACGAGATGCTTCAGGAAAAGGAGGTACAATTCGCCGTTTTCGCGAGCATCTTAATCCGCGTTCTATGCGTGTTGTTGCATTGAATAAACCTACAGAAGTCGAACAAAATCAGTGGTATTTTAATCGTTATATCAAAGAGTTACCAAATGCTGGTGAAATTGTTTTTTTTGACAGAAGTTGGTACAACAGAGCAGTTGTAGAGCCAGTTATGGGATTTTGTACCGAGCAACAATATGAGCAATTTATGGTGCAAGTTTCAGAATTTGAACATATGTTGTACGAATCAGGGACATATATTGTCAAATTGTGGTTTTCTGTGACTAAAGAGGAGCAGCAAACACGTTTTGATTCGAGGTTAAATAATCCGCTTAAAAAGTGGAAATATAGTCCAGTCGATGCAAAAGGACAAGAGCTTTGGGATGAATTTTCGCATTATATCAATCAAATGTTTACGCGCACGCACAACTCTTTTTCGCCTTGGATTATTGTCAACGCAAATGATAAAAATACGGCAAGATTAGAATCTATTCGTTATGTGCTTTCTTTGTTTAATTATAAAGGAAAAGAGGATGCCGAAGTAAATTTAATGGTAGATCCAAATGTGATTGAACGTTATTATCGAATGGTAAAAGAATTGAATCATTAATTTTAAATTGTAAGAAAATGGAGCTAAAACCGAAAGATTTAAAATTAATCGAAACCAAAAAAGGTCTTGTTGGACTTTTACAATCTGATCATGGAAAGTTGAATTTTGCGAAAGCCTTGCGTACTGTAAAATATGAAAATAGGATAGAGCAATTACAAGAAGAATTGATAAAATTACAAACTTGGGTAGCCGAAAATAAACGAAAAGTTGTGATTGTTTTTGAAGGTCGAGATGCAGCTGGGAAAGGAGGTGCAATTCGTCGAATTGTAGAACATCTAAATCCTCGTGAACATAGAATTATAGCACTGCCAAAGCCTAATGAAGTAGAACGAGGACAATGGTATTTTCAACGTTATGTTCGTCAGTTACCACGTGCAGGAGAAATTGTTTTTTTTGATAGAAGTTGGTACAATAGAGCTGTTGTAGAGCCTGTAAATGGGTTTTGTACACAAGAGGAATATGAAACTTTTATGAACGAGGTAAATGATGTCGAGAAAATGTGGATTAATTCGGGAATATATTTGATTAAAATTTATTTTTCGATTACAAAAGAACAACAAGCAAAACGTTTTGCAGATATTGTAAATTCACCAACCAAACGATGGAAGTATAGCTCTGTAGATCAAAAAGCGCAAGATTTGTTTGATGTTTATTCAGCTTATAAAGATGTAATGTTTACGAAAACAAATACAGATTTTGCTCCTTGGAAAATCATTGATGCCAACAAAAAGTACAAGGCTAGAGTAGAGGCGATGGAATATATTTTGTCTAAAATACCTTATGATGATAAAAATAAACGTATTTTGAAACATCAAAACTTAGAAGAAGAAAATTAATTATCAAACCTAAAACTATGGCTGAATTTGATTTAAATGATTTAGAAAAAATAAATAATAATCAAGAAATCATTGATTTTTTGGTTAGACATGATATTATAAAAGAAAAGAAGTTCAAAGAACAACTCGCTTATGAGAAAGAATTAAAAGAACTTCAAGAAAAATTGTTAGAAATACAATCTAAAGTTATTCAAGAGAATAAACGTGTGTTAATTATTTTTGAAGGTCGTGATGCAGCTGGAAAAGGAGGAACAATTTCGAGAATAACAGAATTTCTAAACCCTAAAAAATATCGTGTTGAAGCATTACCAAAGCCGACTGAAATAGAACAAGGACAATGGTATTTTCAGCGATATTTTAAAGAATTACCAAATGCAGGTGAAATTGTATTCTTTGATCGTTCTTGGTATAATCGTGCTGTTGTAGAGCCTGTTTTCGGATTTTGTACGGAAGAACAACATACAAAGTTTATGAAACAAGTAGTAGAAGTAGAAAAGCTTTTGCAAGATGATGGAATTATTTTGGTTAAAATTTTCCTGTCGATTTCGAAAGAAGAACAAGCAGAACGATTACAAGATCGGAAAGATGACGAAATGAAACAATGGAAATTAGGAACATTGGATCAAAAGGCACAAGAGTTATGGGATGTTTATACCAATTACATTGACAAAATGTTTCAGCAAACAGGAACAGAAAGTTCATCTTGGCTAGAAATTGTGACAGATGATAAAAAAACTGCTCGACTTTTAGCGATGAAATCAGTCGTAGCACAATTAACAAATCAATCTTTTGAAAATGATTTAATAAAAATTCATTCATAAAAGAAAGAGAATCATTTGTATAATCAAGATTTTTGATTAATTTTGCACCCACATTGTTCAACCTCTGACGAAAGACGTTTAAGTTGCTCAATTCAAATAAATTGAAATTATAATAATGGAAAATTTAGTAAAATACGTACAAGAGAAATACGTAGCTAAAAAAGAGTTCCCAGCTTTCGCAGCAGGTGATACTATTACAGTTTATCAAGAAATTACAGAGGGTGGAAAAACTCGTGTTCAGTTCTTTAAAGGGGTTGTTATCCAAAGAAGAGGACAAGGAACTACAGAAACTTTCACAATCCGTAAAATGTCTGGAGATGTTGGTGTAGAGCGTATCTTCCCAGTTAACATGCCAGCGTTACAAAAAATTGAAGTAAACAAAAAAGGTAAAGTTCGTAGAGCTCGTATCTTCTACTTCAGAGCATTACGTGGTAAAAAAGCTCGTATCAAAGACGCTGCTTACTAAAAACTGCTTTTTTAGGAAAAATATAAAATCCGTTCGATAATCGAACGGATTTTTTTTGGCTGATTTTGAAAGTTTAATATAAAATATTAAATTTTACCATTTCTTAACATTCTATTAAGAGTTGAAAAAATAGTTTAATATTTTATTGAAACAAGTAATTCCTAAAATTATTCTATATATTCTTTTATTACTTGGTTTATTTTTGTATTTGAATTGTAGAGTAATTCTTAAGTGTTTTTTTTAAATACTTTTATTATTAACAATTTTAACACAAGAGATGAGAAAAAAAAATTAGAATTTTTAGTCTTCTTTTTGTTCTTGGATCGTTTGCTTATGCTCAAACTACAGGTCATGTAAAAGATTCTGTTGGTTTTCCAGAAGCAGATGTAGAGGTAAAAATAAAAGGGACTGATAAGGCAGCTTACACAGATGAAAATGGAGATTTTAATATTGATGCCAAAATCGGTGATATTTTAATTATTAAAGGCAAGGAAATTACTGTTACTTCTGGAAATTTAGGAGATTTATCTAGTTATTTTCAACAAGATAAAGTTGTAGATTTAGGAACTGCAGTTGTAATTGGATATTCTACACAGCGTAAAGAAGAAGTAACCACAGCAGTTTCAGTTGTAAGTGCAAAAGATTTAGTTGATACAAAATCTCCAAATATTACAAATTTATTGCAGGGTAAAGATGCGGGATTAACAATTATAAATAACTCAGGAAAACCTGGCTCAACAGGAAGTCTAAAAATTAGAGGAAAGTCTTCTATTTATGGAAATCAGGATGCACTTTGGGTTGTTGATGGAGTTATTTATCATAAAACGCCTGTTTTAAATCCAAATGATGTTGAAACGATTTCTATTCTAAAGGATGCTGCAGCGACTTCTCAATATGGTTCTCGTGGAGCAAATGGAGTTGTTATTGTAACAACAAAGAGAGGACGTGGAAAAGGGCTAACAATTAATGTTGATTACGCTTCTAGTTGGAATAAATTTAATCCAGGAAAATTTGAAGTGATGAATAGTCAAGAAATGTATGATAATTTCTTATCTATGAGTAAAGTTCCTACAGATCAGATTCCTTCAAAGGAGTTAGCTACTCAAAATTTTGATTGGGTAAAAAATGGAACAACTGTAGGTGTTGTACAAGATGCTTCAGTTAGCATTGCTTCTAATACAGAATTAACAAATCTTTATTCAACGATTAATTATTATGATGAGAAAGGAACTGTAAAAGGCTATGAATATGAACGATTATCTGCAAGAATTAATCTTGATCATAAACTTTCTGATCGTTTAACTTTCAAACCAAAATTAAACGCTACCTATACGACAGAGAAAGATCGTGAGCATTCATTGTATGATATGTATCTAAATATGCCTTGGGATAGTCCTTATGATAAAAATGGTAAGTTAATTAATCCAAATACTTGGGACGGAGGTACTTGGTATGGAAGAGATTATTCGAATTATTATTATGATTTGAGTACTAATTATGGTGAAGGAAATAAATTTGATATTCAAGCAAATATGGATTTTGAATGGAAAATTTCGAATTCATTAACTTTTCAATCAACAAATAATGTACAGTATTACTCAGAAACATCTATGTATTATGTAGATCCTAAATCTATCTCAGGAGCAGATTATGATGGATCTATTTATCAATATTCAGACAGAAGAATTGTACGCTTGTTTAACCAAATGTTACGTTATAACCGCAAATTTGGTTTACATAGTTTATCTGGATATGTAGCTTATGAGTATTCTGATTATGATTATAAAAATTTAGGAGCTACAAAACAAGGTGTTCTTCCTGGAACAACAGTTTTAAATAATGGTGTTACTCCGTTTAAATCTGAAGGTTTAAGAAATGATTATGCATTCCAAGCTGGTTTAGCACAAGTGAATTATGGTTATGATAATCGTTATTATGCGCAAGCTTCTTATCGTTATGATGGATCATCTAGATTTGCAAAAGGTAATCAATACAAAGGTTTTTATGCAATTAGTGGAGGATGGAATGTTAGCAATGAAGCTTTTTTGAAAGATTCTAATACAATTTCGAACTTAAAATTAAGAGCTTCTTATGGTATTGTAGGTAATGTTGGTCCAGACAACAATCTATATATGTATTATCAATTATATTCTAACTCAGGGCAATACAATAGTTTGCCTGCATTAACACAAGGGCAGTATGGAAATAATGCAGTTTCTTGGGAAACATCTAAGGATACAAATATAGGTTTAGACATAGGTTTATTTAACCGAATTAATATGACTCTAGATGTGTATAATAAGAACACAGATGGATTATTGTTCTTCGTTAAATTCCCTGATACATCTGGATGGTCAGGCTATTGGGATAATGTAGGGGTTGTAAATAATAAAGGTATAGAATTCTCTATTAATGCTAACTTATTTAAGCCTTCTAGCGAATTTCAATGGAATTTAGCCTTCAATATAGCGAAGAATAAAAATAAAGTAAAAGAGTTGTATGGTGGTACTCCAATATTTGTAGATGCTACTGCAAATGGATACATGAAACGTATCGAAGAAGGATACGATATGGATACTTGGTATATGCGTAAATGGGCTGGTGTAGATGTTGCAACAGGTAAGCCAATGTGGGAAAAAATAGATGAAAAAACAGGAGAAATAACAACAGTTACCAATTATAATCAAGCAAGTCTACAAAGAATAGGAAATACTACTCCAGATTTTAATGGAGGATTTTCTTCAACAATGTCATACAAAGGATTTACATTAAGTGCAGATTTTGTGTATTCTAAAGGAGGATTAGCCTATAATGTTGGTAGAGAATTATTTGATTCTGACGGAGCATATCCATATTATAACCAAATGAAAATGCAAAGTGGTTGGAAACGTTGGACTGCTGCAGATCCAAACAATGCAACTCATCCAGAATTGGTCTACAATGGTAATGCTAACTCAAATAAAATCTCTAGTCGTTATTTAGAAGATGCTTCATTCTTAAGAATGAGAAGTTTAAGATTAGGATATAATTTTGATCAAAAAGATATTGAATCAATTGGTCTAAAAGGATTAGGATTATATATTTCAGGAGATAATTTGTGGACTGCTACAAAATATACAGGAGCTGATGTAGAAGCTGTTATTTCAGGAGATAGAACTTCAAATTATCCAAATCCGAAACGTTTCACATTTGGTTTAAATCTAACTTTCTAAAAAATTAAAAATGAAAAAAATAGTATATATATTGGCATCTGTAACTTTTTTGAGTTTAACATCATGTGACTTAGGTTATGAGCCTTATACAAGTATACCTGAAGGAGAAATTGATCATATTGATGGTTCTCCTAAAAACCTAACGTTAGGTAACTATAGCTTAATGAAGAATTGGGTAGAAAATTGGCATAGAATTACTGAATATCCAGGAGACAATGTTGCATTGAGTGGTTCTACAACAGATAATTTAATGAATAATTACAATTATCAACGAATTGTAAATAATAGTAGGGTAAATAACTATTGGGCATATTCTTACAAGATTATTGCTGGTGTTAATAGTACCTTGACGAAATTAGAAGAAGGTAAATCGCAAGAGGATGATCAATTAATTGCGGAAAATTTATATATCCGTAGTTTAATGTACTTTTATTTAACAAATGTATTTGGACGTCCTTATAATCAAGGTGCAAGTACAAATTTAGGAGTGCCAATTAAATTAAAAGATGATCCGTACGAAAATTTACCAAGAAGTACTGTAAAACAAGTATATGATCAGATTTTAACAGATTTAGATAAAGCAGAAGCTTTAATTAATGATGAAAGTCGTGATAAAGTGTACGCATCAAAAGAAGCAGTTTATGCATTATTGTCTCGTGTTTATCTTTACATGGAGAATAATCAAAAAGCAATTGAATATGCAAATAAAGTAATTGATTCAGGAAAATTTACATTAATTTCTAAAAATGAATATAAGAACTTTGCAGTTAATGCTCCTGAAAAAAATCCAGAAAATATCTTTTCAATCAAGTTTGTAAAAAATATTGATTACCCAGATGGAGGATGGTATACAATTGGTTCTATGTATGCAAATATTAATGGTTCTGGTTGGGGAGAAATGTATGCTTCACGTAAATATTTAGAGTTAGTTCGTAAATATCCACAAGATGTTAGATATTCTTTAATTAAACCAGTCTTAGATGCTGAAAAACCTAATGAATTACATGCATATTATGTAAAAGATAATTATCAATACGCTAGTGTAGTGGTAACTAAGTCAGGAACTGATTATAACTATACTGAATCTGGAGTAACGAAAACATTAATTAAAAAATCGAATGGAGCAGATGCTTTCCAATATTTTATTAATATTGAAGGAAAAGAAAGAACAGTTTTAGTCGATAATAAATTAGCAAATAGAAATGGATATTTAAAATATTATATTTTAAAATGTTCAGGCCAAGAAGATCAATCTCATTTATGGTCTCCAGTTATTTCTCGTTTAAGTGAAATGTATTTAATCCGTGCAGAAGCAAATGCAAAATTAGGAAATACAAATGCAGCTTTAACAGATGTTAATGTTATTCGTGAAAGAGCAGGCATTCCTACAGGAGGATTGTGGACTACAGCTAATTTAGGAGGTCTTTCCGCATTAGATGTTGTGATGCAAGAGCGTCAATTAGAATTGGCTTGGGAAGGTCATCGTAAATTTGATGTTTTCAGAAATGGATTAACAATGGAACGTCAATATCCAGGAACTCATTTATCAGGAAATAATCCATTTTATACAATTGCACCAACGGCAAATGAAATTGTAGAATATATTCCAGAACAGCAAATAAACTTATCTAAAGGAGTTTTAGTTCAAAATCCTTAATAGGTAAAACATTTATAAAACAAAAAAAATCCGTTCGATTATTCGAACGGATTTTTTTATATTTTAATTACAAACTTTTTATTTTTATTGTTTTCAACAATTCAGGTAAAGCGGTATTCGTAAATTCTTCTTGGGCTTCGATTAATAAAGGTTTATAATCGTGATAACGATTAGAAAAATGACCTAAAATTAATTTTTTTACATTGGCTTGTTTCGCAATCATTCCAGCTTCTTTTGCAGTTGTATGTCCAGTGTAAACTGCTAAATCTTTCAATTCATGCAAAAATGTTGATTCATGATACAACAAATCGACATCTTTTATAATAGGAACAATATCCGGTTTATATTTTGTGTCTGAACAAAACGCGTAACTCAATGATTTTTGAGCATCAAACGTTAAATAATCATTCGGAATTATTTCTCCGGATTCTAATGTAAAATCTTTTCCATTTTTTAAATTTTGATAATCGCAGATTTCAATTTCAGGAAATTCCTCGATTGTATCCATATTCAATTTTCGAGGTTTTGGCTTTTCTCGAAAAAGATAACCATTTGTATAAACTCGGTGATTTAGTGGAATAGAATAAACTTCAACTTTATCATCTTCAAAAACTAAAACAGATTCTTTTGTATGTAATTCATTGAAAATAATCTCGAATGAATTATTAGATTCTGTTAAGCGCAATTGTGTCGTAATAAATTCCTCAATTCCTTTCGGACCATGGATATGCAAAGGCATATCGCGACCAAGCAATTGAAGTGTAGAAATTAATCCAATCAATCCAAAAACATGATCACCATGCAAATGCGATATAAAAATGTGATTTATTCGGTTGAATTTAGCCTTCGCTTTTCGCAATTGTACTTGTGTTCCTTCGCCACAATCGATCAAAAAATAGCGTTCTGCTATATTTAATAATTGAGCGGTCGGATGCGTAAAAGCTGTTGGTAATGCCGAATTAAATCCTAATATTGTTAGTTGTAAACTCAATTTACGTTTAGATTAGTTAAAAAATCGTTTAATTTTTCGACAGCTTTTCCTCGGTGGCTAATTGCATTTTTTTCTTCAGGAGACATTTGTGCAAAAGATTTTGAAAAACCATCAGGAATAAAAATCGGATCGTAGCCAAAACCATTGTCACCCATAATTTCAGTTGCAATAGTTCCGTTCACTCGTCCTTCGAAAAAATATTCCTTTCCATCTAAAATTAAACAGAAAATAGAAATAAAATACGCTTTTCGATTCGTTTTTCCTTCCAATTCTTTCAACGCTTTTGCGATATTATCTTCGTCTTTTCCAGTACCTGCATATCGAGCAGAATATACACCAGGCGCACCATCTAACGCTTCTATCACTAATCCAGAATCATCTGCAAAGATATTTTTACCCGTTTTATCGAAAATAGTTTTCGCTTTTAATTGCGCATTTTCTTCGAAAGTTGTTCCAGTTTCTTCAATTTCATCAAAGAAATTAATATCAGTCAACGATTTCATCGATAGGTAAGAAGGTAACATTTTTGTAACTTCTTTTACTTTATTGTTGTTATGTGTGGCAAAAATTAATTCCATTTATATTGTTTTTGTTCTGTTTTTTTTGATTAATAAATAGACAGATAAAATTCCGATAAGTGTCATTCCTCCAATTAATAAATAATCTCTTTGCGCAAAAACTTCGCCTTCCATATCGCCTTGCATTAACATTAACGAGTAGGAAAGTGTATTGTTTAAGAAATGTAATAACATAGGCAAAAACAACGATTTTGTGCGGTAATAAACTATTCCAAAAATGATTCCTAAAAGTCCGGCGCCTATAAATTGCCAAGGATTCATGTGTGCGCATCCAAAAATAAAACCATTGATTAAGATTGCAGTGGTAGGATTTACATTGAAATTTAGCATTCCTTTCAAGATTATTCCTCTGAAAATAATTTCTTCGAAAATTGGAGCTAAAATACAAATCATAATAAACCCTGCGATTTTATAATCTAACATCATTTCAAAAGAAGCTTGAAAAATTTTATAGATTTCTTCTAAAGGTCCAGTTGTTGGGATTAAACTTGTTGCAACTTCGGCTAAAGGCAAAAGAAATAACCAACAAGCTATTGATAATATAAGCTGAATTGGTGTAAAAGAGTGTTTGATATCTTTTAAAATTGATGCAAATTTAGTTTGTGTCAACATCAATAAAATAACAATTGCACAAACCGTTCCTGTTAAAAATCCTAATGGTAAAAGAACGTGATTAAGCGGTTTGTAAAAAAGTGCAGGAGCAGAAACAAGTCCGCCAGCAAATTGCATCATAATCACTGCAATCGCGCTATACAAAAGTGCTTTTCCAATGCCAAAACTTAGTTTATTTTCTTGCTTTGGAACAAATTCTTCAAACGGAGAGGTGTTATTCATGATGATAAGGTTTACCCTGCAATATACTAAATCCTCGGTAAATTTGCTCTGTTAAAAATAAGCGAACCATTTGATGCGTAAATGTCATATTGGATAAAGACATTTTTTTATTTCCACGATTGTAAACAGATTCGTCAAAACCATAAGGACCACCAATCACAAAGACAAGATTTTTGACAGATTGATTCATGTAATTTTGAATATCATCTGCAAATTGCTTCGAAGTAGGCTGTTTTCCTTTTTCATCCAAAATGATCACAAAATCTGTATTGACGATTTTACTCAAAATTTGCTCAGCTTCTTTTTGTTTTTGTTGAATTTCGGACAAATTTTTACGATTTTTGATGTCAGGAATTTCAATTCTTTGATAATTAATGTGCGAAGGCAATCGATTTTCATACTTTTGTAATAGCATTTCGATGGCTTTTTCGTCTGTTTTACCGATACAAATGGTCGTAATATTCATTCAAAATTATTTATTGAGACAAAAATATGCGCATTCTACAAGATTTTAAAACATATACAGGAATAAATTATTTTCGAGCTTGGTCGAAAACAAAATTGATGAACAAAAATACAGGTATCACGGTATATGATTTCTTGAAAGTTTTTTGGATTCGCGTCATGAAAGGTAATTTTCCGTTGCGTTCGGCAGCAGTTTCATGGATTTTATTTTTTAGTATGTTTCCATTTTTGCTTTTTTTGTTTAGTATTTTACCGCATTTGGTTTATTACCAAGAGATAAAAAACTTGTTATTTACACAACTTCTTCCGCAACTTTTGCCTAAACATGTGAGCAATGAAGTGATTTCGTATATTGATAAAACGACGGCTGTACAAGGAAAACGTAAAGTGAATTATTTCTTGATTTTGATTACAATTTTTATGTCATCTAACGGAATACAAGGAATTATAAATGGGTTTAATGTTTCGTATCAAGATGTTTATGTAAAGCGAAAAAACTCAAAATCGAGAATGATTTCGATAATTTTAACCTTGTTTTTTACAGTTTTTATTGTGTTACAAGTGTTTTTATCTTATTCGACATCAATTATTTGGAAATACTTAACCAACGTTTCATTTTTAAGTAAACTTGGACAGTTTTCGTATCTAATCAACTATTTTTCGGTATTTCTTTTCTACTTTGTTTCGATGTGTATGTTGTATTATTTCGGACCAAATCACAAAAAATCGCGTAGCACAGTTTTACCTGGTGCTATTTTGACATCAGTTTTGTTCTTGTTAACTGTGATAGGTTTTAATTCGTATTTAAGTTATTTTACAAACATTGATTTGTTGTATGGATCGCTTGGATTAGTAATGATTATGATGATTTTTGTATACATCAATGTGATTTTGATGTTAGTTGGTTATGAATTGAATATGTCAATTAATTACACCAAAAATTACGAATACGTTAATCATATTGACAATAATCGATTCATTAATTTGGATAAATTTTAAGGTTCATTTAAAAGATGCCCGCAGGTTTTGCAATAAATAGCACCATCTAGGTGGTAATCATCGCCACAATTGCGACATCTTTGCGTGTTTGTAGGAATATCTTCCTTATGTTTAGCCGCTTTATTCATTTCCATAGTTACAATACTTGTGGGAACAGCAATTACACCATAACCTATAATCATTACAACAGAAGCTAAGAATTGTCCTAAACCTGTAACAGGAGAAATATCACCATAACCTACAGTTGTTAAAGTGACAATTGCCCAATAAATACTGATTGGTATACTTGTGAAACCAGATTCAGGATGATCGTGTTCGACCATATACATGATAGATCCGATAACGACAACAATTAAGAGAACAAATGATAAAAAAACAATGATTTTATCTTTACTTTCTTTCAGTCCAAGTACCAATACATTTTTTCCTCGTGTGAATCGTGTAAGGTTAAAAATTCTGAAAATACGTAGCAATCTTAAAATACGAATACTTGCTAGGTATTTACTTGTAGGTAAAACTAAACCAAGATAAAACGGTAAAATAGACAATAAGTCAATAACTCCATAAAAACTAAAAATATATCGCCAACGATTTTTAACACAATAGATTCTTAATAAATATTCTATAGTAAACAAAAAGGTTAAAATCCATTCTAAAGATACTAAAACTGTATGGTGTCTCGCATTAATTGCTGGAATAGACTCCAACATAACCAAACCTACACTTAATAAAATTAAAAGTAATAACGAGATATCAAAAAGTTTTCCATAAGGTGTATCAGCTTCAAAAACTATATCGAATATTTTTTGTTTTAGCTTCTTTTCTTCATCAGCCCCCATTCTTTTTAGATAAGGAAATCTACCTTTAAACATTGGTTTATATTTTTGGAATGAGCTAAATTAGGAAAAAATTTTAGTATGAATATTCTATTGACTGGTGGAAGTGGATTAATTGGTTCAGAATTAACGAAGATTTTAATTGAAAATGGTCATCAAGTTCGCATTTTGACAAGAGAAAAACAGATTGAACATCCTTTTTATCATTGGGAGAAAGATACAATTGATGAAAAAGTTTTTGAAAATTTGGATGGAATTATTCATTTGGCTGGAAGCTTAATTGCGAAAAGATGGACAAATTCTTACAAAAAAGAAATTTTTTCGAGTAGAGTTGATACAGCGAATTTACTTTTTGAGTATGTCAAAAAATTAGAAATCCCGCTAAAGTTTTTTATTTCAGCCTCTGGAACTGCTTATTATGGACAAATTACTTCGAACAAGATTTTCAAAGAATCTGATGAACCGAACATTGATTTTTTAGGTAAAGTTTGTGTTGCGTGGGAAAATGCAGCTTATCAGTTTGAAAAAATAGGTGCAAGAGTGGTTTGTCTTAGAACTTCTTTGGTTTTGTCAAAGAACAGCGAAGGTTTCAAATTATTAAAAAAACCTATTCAACTTGGTGTAGGAGCAAATCTAGGTAACGGAAAACAATGGATGCCTTGGATACATATTACAGATTTGATACAAATGTATGCGGAAGCTGTAGATAATGATAAAATAAAAGGAAGTTATAACGCATCTTCACCGCAATATATAAATCATTCGGAATTCAATCATAGGTTAGCGAGAAAAATGAATAAACCTTTTTTTATTCCTAATATTCCTGCTTTTGTTATGAAATTAGCGTTAGGTGAGATGAGTAGTTTAGTCCTAAATGGATCTAGAATTGATGCAACTAAAATTCAAGAAACAGGCTTCGAATTTCAATATCCTACTTTAGAAAAAGCGTTAGAAGAATTGATAGAAAAGTAACGAAAATTTTATTTAGATTATTCTTTATGTATTATTGTGTATTGTACTTTTGCAGGAATTACAAATTGAAATGAAATTAAAAATTACTTTACTCTTTTTATTTATTGCATTATATACAAATGCGCAATCGAAAGATTTAAAATTCGGAAAAATTTCGGAGCAAGAAATTAACTTAACTCAAGTTCCTTTTGAGAAAAATGTAGATGCTGTTATTCTTTCGGAAGAAGGAAAAATGGATTTAACTTCGTCTAATTATTATTTGACTGTAAAACGAAGAATCAAAATACTGACTGATAAAGGACTTGATGAAGCAAATATACAACTGAATTATTACAGCAAGAATAGAAATGAATCTATAAGCGGAATCAAGGGAAGTACGATAAATATTGTAAATGGAGTAGAGCAAATGACTCCGATTGATGAGAAAGAAATTTTTGATGTTTCTTTAAATGAATTGTATGCTGTAAAACGTTTTACTTTTCCAAATGTAAAAGTTGGTTCTATTATCGAATATACTTATATCAAAAGTAGCGAACACAATTTTTCTATTGATGCGTGGAATTTCCAACATGATATACCAACGCTTTCGAGCAAGTTTCGATTAAATAATCAGGCTTATGGTACATATTCGATTATTACAATTGGTGATGGTTTGAATACAAAGTATAAAGGCAAATCAAGTTCAACGGAGTGGTTATTACATAATATCCAAAGTTATAATCAATTAAAATACGTTTATAATCCTGAAGATCAGAGTGAACGTATCAAAATTCAGGCTGCTACTTATCATACAGATGGAGCGAAAAAAACTACAATGAGCGCGTGGAGAGATTTGATTCAAGATATAAATGCACAATATGATTTGTATCGAAATCCTTCTGCAATCAGAGATTTAGCGCAAAATATTCCGAATGGAAAAGATGAGGTAGAAACCTTGAAAAATGTGATTGAATATATTGATTCAAATGTAAAATGGAACAGATTTTATGGAATTATTCCAACGCGTTCAAACAAAACTTTATTGAAAGAAAAGTCTGGTTCTACGGCAGATATGAATCTTTTATTGAATGAAATTTTAACAGCCAAAGGTTTCGAAACTTCGATGGTTATGTTTAGTAGTCGTCATCATGGACAAATTTTGTTTTCTTATCCAATTGTCAATCAATTCAATTCTGTTTTAACAGTTGTGAAAATAAATAATGGCGCTTCAAATATTATTTTGGATGCTTCGAAATTAAATAAAGAACAAATAGAATTTGGACCTTTAGATGTATTTAATTATCATGGAATTGTCATCAAAAAAGGTGATGCTTCGTTTGTAAAGTTGAATCAAAAATTGTCTTATTATGAATCATCATTAAAGTATGATTTTATGAGTAATGGAAATTTAGTTCTCTATCGTAAAGACAAATTCAATGGTTATTTTTATGATGATGATGTAGACGAAAAAAATGTTTTGAATAGGTATTTGACTGAATCTTTAGATGTGCGTTTGGACGAAGAAATTAATGATAAAACGTTTTTTGATACTGATTCTTACGTTAAAAATTATAAAGCAAAAGCTGTAATTCCGAATGCTCCATTTTATACATTTATTAATCCTTTGCGCGAATTTCTAAAACAATATACTTTTGAAGATAAAAATCGTCAGCGCAAAATAGAATTTAATTATCCTTATTTGTTTAATATTCAGGTGAAATCTAAAATTCCAGAAGGTTATGAAGTGATAATTGATGAAAAATACAAAGCGCATCACAAAACTGAGCTTGGTTTAGAGTATTATCAGGAAGCAAAAGTGAAAGATGGACAATTGATACTAGCAATTCAATTTTTATTGCCAGAAGGTGTTTATGAAGCGGATAAATACAATGAATTGAAACAATTTTTTGAGAAAATAAAAACAGAATCTCTGAAAGAAGTTTTAATGAAAAAGAAATAAACAAAATCCCGCACTGAATTTTTCAGTGCGGGATTTTGTTTATTATTCAATCACCATCAAATTACAACCTCGCACATCCGAATGATCGAAACGTCCTAATATTTCAAATTGATTGTGAGTTATTTTTTTACCTAAATCATCAGTTGCAATAAAACTAATCGAATTGTAATTTGCTAAATCAATCACATTTACGCCACCTGTTTTTCCTTCTTCAACATACTGGAAAGGATCTTCGGTTTCTCTAATCAGAATTCGCATCCAATTTGGCGATTTAAATGTCAAATCTCCTCTAGAATATCCTTGCGAAAGCAATTCCGTCATTCCATATTCCGAATGAATTTCATTTGTGCCGAAACCATTTTTCAAAATTGAATGCAATTCTTCGCGCGTAATTTCCTTCTTGCGACCTTTCATTCCGCCAGTTTCCATCACAATTGTATGCTGCAAATTCATTTTATAATTTTCAACAAAATCTAATAAAGCAAACGAAACACCAATCAAAATAGCTTTTTTACCCGTTTTTTCATGCGCGAGAATATTTTCGTACAATTCATCGTGATTATACAAATAAAAACCACTTTTATCGCTGCCAGATTTCTCAATCCAATACTCCACCATATCAATTAAAGACGAACCTGTACGCTCCAAATACGAAGGTAAAAGCGCGAAAATAGTGTAATCGGAAAGAGGTCCGTAAAATTGTTCAAAACATTTTTCTAAACTATAATGATACAATGCCAAATCCGTTACTAAATGTTTACTTGTCGCCATTCCAGTTGTTCCAGAACTTGTAAAAATCTTTTCCACTTCACGATTTCCTGAAATCAATTCAAATTTTTTAAAAAACTGAATCGGTAAAAAAGGAATTTCGTTGGTGTGTTTTACAGTAGAATAATCAACGTTCAAGAAATTTAAGAAGTTTTTGTACACCTCATTTTCTTGCGCTTGATAACGGAAAACTTCCAATGCAACGTTTTGGAAATCTTCTTCGGATTGAATAGAAAAAATTTGCTTTGAATCAAACATTTTGCAAAATTACAAAATAGAGTAGAAGTGAGCGAAGTAATTATATTATTTTATAAATAAAACCGTCAATTCGAGTGAAATTCGTTTAGAATTTTGTGTCGAGAATAAGGTTTTAGAAGATAAAATTCATCTTAATTCTCGATACAATTTTTAGAAATATATTTCTAAAAATCACTCGAATTGACGAATTTTAATTCAAGACAAGTTATTATTTAAAATATTCATCAAAATGATGTTTGAATAAAGTTGACATCGTTTCAGATTCTAAACCATATAAAGTAATTTCAAATTCAAATACGTCATCAGAAATTTCAATTCCAGAAATAGAACTTCCCCAACTTTTTAATTCTTCTTTAAAATCATTATAATAAATTCTAAGATTTGGAATAATCGCTGTGTCTATCAATCTTTCTTTTTCAGAATCATAATTTATATGGATGTTATTTGCTAAACAATAATTTTTGAATAATAAATAAGGAGATTCAATATCTATAAAATTTATTTTGCCATAAACAACTCCCATCGGAACATCTGCAAATTCAAATTCTGTAGTTCCAATAATTTGTTCTTCAAGCTTTATTGTAAATGTAGTAGCCATGCAATAAATTTCTTTAAACTTACAAAAATCTACTGATTTTTTAGCTTAACAATTGTTGCATTGGCTTTGTAAAGATGATCGCCAAGAATTTCGTAATTCTGAATTAGATCTTTGTAGAAAAGCGCACTTGTAGTCAAAAGTTTCTCTTTTTCGATCGTCTTCATTAAATTTGCTTCGGCTTCTTTGTAAATTGTATTAATCGTTTTTTCGATAAACTCCGCTTGTTTGATAGAAACTTCTTCTTGTGTTTCGTTCAAATTTTGATTTAGAATACGCGTTGTTTGATCCAAATTATTTTGAAATTCGACCAAATACGTTCTCATTTTTGGTGTAAAATAACTATTTGTCATTCTACGACGACGATGAATAGAAGAAATCTTAATCGCAATATCGCCCACACTTTCCAGATGATGACAAAGTGTAATTAGTTGATGAATCGCAATTGTATTTTCGTTTGGTAAATCTAAATCAGCAATTTCATTCAAAAATTCATTGACTTCTCTCTCCAATTGATCACCTTCTTTTTCCAGTTCCAAAATTCGTTCACGAAAAACCAAAATCTTTTCTTCATCACTTTCAGTAATCATTCGTCCAAGCGTATAAATCGTTTGTTTCGTTGTAGAAGCAAGTTTCAGAAGTTTTTTATTGGCTTCATTTTTATATAGGTCAGAATTTGTACCGAATGGAATTGCATAAAATTCTAATTTATTGTCAGTAGATTTTACAGAGAAATATTTTTTCTGACAATAGAAAGCTATTTTATTGATAAAAGGAGTAAATAAAATTACACCAACCAAATTACTAATCGTATCAAAAGTAATCAGCTGAACAGCGATATTTGATGAAATTGTTGAGCCAATAAATTTTAAAACAAAATTTGCAATCAACATAAAAATCAACGCAATTACAATATTGAAAAATGTATGAAATGCTGCGACAACTTTCGTGTATTTATCTCCAATTGCTGCAACTAAATGCGCTGTAAAAGTTGTTCCGATATTTGCTCCCAAAACAATCATTGCAGCTAATTCGATAGGTAAACCTTTGCTCGCTAATAAAATTGCAATCGTAATGGATGCAGATGAAAAGTGGACTAAAACCGTTAATAATATTCCGAATAGAATAAACAACAAATTAGTCAATAAGCCATAATGTGATAATTGCTGAAAGAATTCTTGTAACTTCTGATGACTTTCGATAGAAGGTAAAAAAGTTTTCAGGAAATAAAGTGAAAGAAAAAGTAAGGAAAGCGAAAATAAAATTCCACCTACTTTTCTTTGGTTACGTTTTTTCGATAAATAAAATGGAAAAGCCACCAGTATAAGAGGCAATGCAATTTGTACCAAATCGAATTTCATTCCGAAATAGACCAACCATAATGTAAGCGTAGTTCCGATATTTGCGCCTAATATTAAGCCAAATGCTTTTCGCAAATTAATCAATCCAGCATTTACAAATCCCAATATAAACACACTCGCAGCCGACGAAGATTGTATGGCTGTTGTAAAAAAAGTACCTGTAACAATTGTCGATAAATTGTTTTTGGTTAATTTGTTTAGAGTACGTTTAAAATTCGATCCAGATAACGCTTGTAAATTTTCGCTTAATAGTTTTATCGCAAAAATGAACAAAGCAATTGCTCCGAAAAGTTGCAAAATTTGTATGATAAGATGCATTAATGATTAATTGACTACAAAAATAGGGACTCTAATGTAAATAGAATATTATCTTTTTTACTTTTATTGAAAAAAAGTTTAATTTTTTTTTGAATTCTAAAATTCTGATTTTCAAAATTGAAGTGATTTTTTAGAAAAAACTTCTACTTTTTTTTGAAAAAACATTTGCGAGTTTCGAAAAACTGCCCTAATATTGCACCACGAAAAAGGAACAACACTTCTTTCGAGAAATGAATCTCCTGTTTTCAATTTGAAATATTCAAATAATAATATTTTTGCCGATGTAGCTCAGCTGGCTAGAGCAGCTGATTTGTAATCAGCAGGTCGTGGGTTCGAGTCCCTCTATCGGCTCAACAAAAATATAGGTCGGGGAGATACTCAAGCGGCCAACGAGGACGGACTGTAAATCCGTTGGGTAACCTTCGCAGGTTCGAATCCTGCTCTCCCCACTAAAAAGCCGATGTAGCTCAGCTGGCTAGAGCAGCTGATTTGTAATCAGCAGGTCGTGGGTTCGAGTCCCTCTATCGGCTCCAAAAAAGTTTATATTTTACTTTTAAAACAAAAATAAAAAATCGCCGATGTAGCTCAGCTGGCTAGAGCAGCTGATTTGTAATCAGCAGGTCGTGGGTTCGAGTCCCTCTATCGGCTCTTCTTTTTTGAAGAATACTTTATTATTAGGCGGGGAGATACTCAAGCGGCCAACGAGGACGGACTGTAAATCCGTTGGGTAACCTTCGCAGGTTCGAATCCTGCTCTCCCCACAATCCATTTTAAATATTTGGAAAGCAAATCATCAAATCTTTTGATGATTTTTTTTATTAATGTGTGCATCATAAAAAAGCCCTTTTTAAAGGACTTTTTACTTGATGATGTTCTTAATAATCTCTATTGAATATACATTCGAAATTTTTTCTATAAAACTATTAAAATCTAATGTAGAATGATCGTCGGCATCGTCTGATATTGTTCTGATGATGATAAAAGGAATATCAAATTCATAACAAACTTGTGCTACAGCAGCGCCTTCCATTTCGACACAAAGCATTTCGGGTAAGTTTTGTTGTAATTTTTCTTTCTGAGAATTTGTCGAGAAAAATAAATCTCCAGAACCAATTAAACCGACATGTAGTTGAGGTTGATGAATATTAAATTTATCCAAATCTTTTTCAGAAATCACATTATGCAGATGTTGCTCTTCTAAAATTTCTAAAATCGCTGTTGTCGCAACTTGTAATTGAGAAGAATCAGCCTCAAAATAAGCTTTTCCTAACATCGGAATTTCGTAAGCAGGAAAAAGAGGTTGAGCATTCATGTCATGTTGAATCAAACTTTGCCCTAGAACAATATCTCCAATTTTTACATCAGCATGAATTCCACCTGCAACACCTGTAAAAATCAATTCAGAAACGTTAAATTCAAGGATTAAGGTTGTAACCGTAGCAGAGGCAGCAACTTTACCAACACGAGAATAAACGACCACAACTTTTTGATTGTTTAATTTTCCAGTAAAATAACTTCTTCGACCAATTTTATGTTCTTGCTTGTTTGTTAATAAATTGACTACACCGTTTATTTCTTGCGGTATAGCGCCTATTATTCCTATTATTCTTTCGCTCATCTTTCCAATTTGAAAGCGAAGTTACCAATTTATTTTCTGTATTTGTAAACCGAACAATAAATCTCATAAATTAAGATAAATGGCAAACAAATGATAATCAAACATGTATTTAGAAGATTTTTTATCATCTTACAAAAGTAGAGTTTTTTCAGAATATGTTAAAAATCAATTGTGAATTAGTCTTGGCTTGTTGTATTTTTGTAGCATAAAAGTTTGAAATGAAAAAATTATCTATAGCGATTATATGCTGTGCATCAGTAATGCTGATGAATTGTACGAATAAAACAGAAGAAAAACCAGTTGAACAACCTGCTAAATCTGCTGTTACAGTGGAAGAACCAACGGAAATTGTAGAGGGTGTAATTAGAAAATCTGGAGTTGAGTGGACGGCTTATAAAACAACAGAAAAAGTGGCTGTTTCAGGACGTTTTGATGTTGTTTTGGTGAAAGACGCAAAAGAAGATGGAAAAACGCCTCAAGAAGTTTTAGAAGGTGCAAATATTATAGCGACAGTTGCTACATTAAATTCAGATCAAATTGATCGTGATCAAAAATTGAAAGATATTTTGTTCGGAAATATGATCAATACAAGCGAAATCAAAGGTCAATTACATTTCAGAGATGGTAAAACTTTCTTGAATTTAACGTTGAATAATGCTTCTAAAGAATATGAAGTAAAATCGACGTTTGAGAACAATGTTTTTACAATTGAAACAGATGTTGATTTGATGGATTTTAACACAGGGAAAGCGATGGAAGCTCTTAATCAAGCTTGTTTCGAATTACACAAAGGTGCAGATGGCGTTTCTAAAACATGGAGCGAAGTACACATCAAAGGTCAAGTAGAATTTAGCGATAGTTTCGGTAAATAATTCAAAAAATAAATAATTAATTTTAAGGCTACAATTTTTTGTAGTCTTAATTTTTATAAACAAATCAGTAAAAAATGAATTGGGTAATTTTACTAATCGCAGGATTGTGCGAAGTCGGTTTCGCATCATGTCTTGGAAAAGCAAAAGAAGCAACCGGAAATGACACCTATTTATGGTATGGCGGTTTTTTATTTTTCTTAACGGTGAGCATGGTTTTGTTGGTAAAAGCAACGCAAACATTACCAATCGGAACGGCTTATGCAGTTTGGACGGGAATTGGAGCAGTCGGAACAGTTTTGGTCGGAATTTTTATTTTTAAAGAACCAGCAAGTTTTTGGCGCGTTTTCTTCTTAACGACTTTAATCTGCTCAATTATTGGATTAAAATTTGTGTCAAATTAATTGAATATTGTGTTGATTTATGGAGAATTTTAATGTTTTTGATCAAGAGGAATTTATTCAGCAAACTGTCGAGAATAAACGTTTGAAAAAAGATTTGATTCAAACGATTTTTATTCAACATGGTTATTTAATTATTTCTCAAAATAATCAAGAAATTAAACTTAAACAACACGATGTTTTCTTCCCAGAACCTAATAAATCTTACCAAATAATTTCAAAATCATCTGATTTAGAATTGTTGAGTTTAGTTTTAACCAAAAAGATTTTAGATACATCGATTATCGATTTGAGTGGTTATGAATACAACCAATTTTTTGGTGAAGGTAGAATCAATAATTATCATTTCAATGAAATAGAATTTTCTGCTTTAATCGAACTTTTATTGCAATTGAAGTTGCGTTTGCAAGAGAAATTGACCAAATTCGTACGCTATTTACAGTTCAATTTATTTTATGCGATTGTTTACACAACGTTTAGCGAACTTTCGAAACAACAAACAATTATTGTAAGAAAAGGAACGCGAAAAGATGATATTGTAAAGCGTTTTTTGAATGACTTAAATAAGGGTTATACAGAAAATAGAGATGCAAAATATTATGCAGATAAATTGAATATCACGGTGCGTTATTTAACAGAATGTTGCAAATCAATAACAGGTAGAACGACAAAAGAATTGATCAGTTCTGTTGTGATTCGTGAATCGAAAATATTGTTGAGTGATACATCTAAAACAATCTCTGAAATTTCGAATGAGTTAAACTTTTCTGACCAATATTCATTCGGAAATTTTTTCAAAAAACATCTAAAAATTAGTCCAACTCAATTTAGAAAAAGTTTACAATAACTTCCGTTTTGGACATCTTTAGGCTACTTTTCAAACTTTTTTTAATCTCGATTTTTATCATCTTTGTTACTATCAAAAGGGTCACTATAATTTTATAGTAAAAACAGAGGTGTTTTTTGATGGCGAAAGCTAACAAAAGTGAGTAGAGTATTACTAAAAGTTTATATCACCTCTGTTTTTTTCTAAAATAATGTTTTTAAAATTAATAGTTCCGAAAAAGTTTAAAATAGTTCTAAGTTTACTGATATTTGAAAAGAAGTAATCCAAAAACCCAAAATGATTATTTTGACCATTTGAGAAAAAATAAAAAGAGAACCTAAAAAATTAAGTTCTCTTTTTCTATATTTTATAGATATTTAAGTGGAAATCACCTTTCAAAAAAGGTGATTTTTTTTATGCTTTAAATAATTCATTCAAGTTTACTCCACCAAAGTTTCCTGAACTCATCATCAAAAATACTTTATCTTTTTTATCTAAACTTTCGATATAATCTTGCAATTGTTCACCATTTGTAAACACCAAAATCGAATCGTCTCCAAACGCTTTTTTGATATCTTCTGGAGAAATCATTTCCATACGTTTTATTTCTAACGCTTCTGGGCTATACATCACAATTTTGATATCAGCTTTGTCTAAAGCGCCTTTGTATTGAACCAAAAACTCAGGATTTAAAGACGAATAGGTGTGGATTTCTAAACATCCTACAACTGTTTTATCTGTATATTGTTCTTTTACTGCATTCGTAACTGAAGTTACTTTACTTGGCGCATGGGCAAAATCTTTATACGCAACAAAATCAGAAGTACGATTAATTAATTCCAAACGTTTAGATGCTCCTTTGAATGATTGAATTGCTTCGTTGAAATCATCATCCATTACACCTAATTGTTTACAAATTGCACGAGCACCTTCTAAATTCATCAAGTTATGATTACCAAAGACTTCTAACGGAATTGGTCCATCTTCTGTTTCGATAAAAGTGATTCCATTTTCGATAAAATGTTCTGGTAAATGATAAGGGAATTTCTTGATTGCTTTCTCCGTTTCTTCTACCACTTTAACAACTTCTTCGTCTGTTTCGTTGTAAATTAAAGCACCTCCATTCACGATAGATTCTACGAATTTTGAGAATTGAGAAGTGTAATCTGCAAACGTTGGAAAAACATTGATATGATCCCAAGCAATACCTGAAATCAACGCAATATTTGGTTGATACAACAAGAATTTTGAACGACGATCTAAGGCAGATGATAAATATTCATCACCTTCCATAATCATAAATTCGTTGTCTTCTGTCAATTTTACCATCACATCAAAACCATCCAATTGCGCACCAACCATATAATCAACATCGATATTATGATAATGCAAAACGTGAAGAATCATTGATGTAATTGTCGTTTTTCCATGCGAACCACCAATTACAACACGCGTTTTATCTTTTGATTGTTCGTACAAATATTCTGGATATGAATAGATTTTTAAACCTAATTCTTGAGCACGTAACATTTCAGGATTATCAGCGTGAGCATGCATTCCCAAAATCACAGCATCTAAATCTGTTGTAATTTTTTCTGGAAACCAACCCATTTCTTCTGGTAAAATTCTACGTTGGTCCAAACGTGTTTTCGAAGGTTCGAAAATTGCGTCGTCAGACCCCGTTACTTGATAACCTTTTTCGTGCAAAGCAATCGCCAAATTGTGCATAGCACTTCCACCAATTGCAATAAAATGAACTTTTTTCATTTTGTATGTTGTATTCTTTTAGTCTTTTTTATTTTCTTCGTCGTAGCCCATTTCTTCGAAATCATCAAACTCTTCGTCATCTTCATTCAAATAATCATCCAATGATTTTTCACTATTTTCAGCAAGAATTTCGTCCATTGGTCGAACCTTATTAAACTCTGGCGCTTGCTCAATTGCATTCATAATTTTTTTCATGATAGCATCGCTCGAATCATTTTCATAATCGATTTCCAAAGGCTCTTTGAATGTCATTGTCGCATTAATGCCACGTTTTTTGATGCGTAAACCTTTTTTATCAAAAGCTCTACGAAAACCATCAATCACAACTGGAATTACAATTGGTTTATTTTTCTTGATTAAATGTGCAGTTCCACGACGACCAGGCGCAAACGCAGTTGTAGTTCCTTGCGGAAATGTTACTACCCAACCACTTTGCAACGCAATATCGATATTGTTAATTTCGCTTAAATCAACTTTTCTATTTACATTTTCTCCTTTTGCACGCCACGTTCTTTTTACGGTAACTGCTCCTGTGTAGGCAAATAATTTCGTCAAAAGATTATCTTTCATTGTTTCTTCAGCGGCAACGTAATAAAAGTCAATCTTAGGATTAAGTAAATAAATTGGATTTTTGATGGTATCAATAAAACCATTTTTTACACTACAAAATACATGATACATCGCGAAAACATCAGCAAAATAAGTTTGATGATTCGAAACGAATAATACATTTTGAGCTGGCAAATGAACCAAGTTTTTTGTACCGCTAACTTTTAATTTATTAAAACCATTGTAACGGTTATAAGTAAATGATCCTAATAAGAAAATTAACGTCCTTTTTAGGAAATATAAATGTCCAAATGAATCGCGAAATGCGTTCTTTTTCTTTGCTTTTTGAGACACGAGTTCTTAATTGTTTAAGTTACAAATTTAATACGATTTTTAGATAATCTTTAAATTCTTCTAAAATCATTGCCGTTGCGCCCCAAAGAAATTCATCATCACCAATGTTATAACCAGGAATTTCGACAACTTGACCAGAAAATTCTCTCTCAAAAACTTCGTAATCAGCATTCAAAAAAGCTTCCAAATTTAATGGAACAACGTATTGTACTTCGCGCTCATCTGGATTGAAATGTGGTTCTCCATGATAAATTCCGATGTAAGGATAAACCAAGAAATTACTTGGCGGAATATACATTTCGCTCAATTGTCTTACAATCTCAATGTTTTCGTACTCTACACCAAGTTCTTCCATAGTTTCGCGAATAGCAGTTTCGTCAAAACTAATATCTTGTTCTTCAAATTGTCCACCTGGCAAAGAAAACTGATGTGAATGCGCTCCTTCGTAAGAAACACGCATGGTTACTGGGAATTCAACTTCTCCATCTTCGTTTTGATACAATAAAATCATCACAGACGCACTTCTAGGATTGGTACGTTTTACATATTCTAAATCAAATTTTTGACGATATGGAGGTGAAAGCTTTTGGTGTGATTCCCAACTTGGCAATTCTTCAACACTTTCAGCTAATAAATATTTTAATTCTTCTAAATCTAAATACAAAATGGATTGATTTTTAGGGTAATAAAAAAGAGTGAAATTTTTCCTCACTCTTTTTCAAAGATAATTATTTTCGTTGAAGAAAATTCAACCTTTTCGGTAAGGTTTATTAATTATTTAACTTTTAAGATTTAGCTTAAATATTTCCCATTGTTTGAATGAAAAATTGAATATTTTTGAAATTTAACATTATAAGTTTTAACTTCGTTAGGTCTAAAAATTATAAAAATGTTTAATAAAAAACTTTTTTACGGAATGATGGTTGGATCGTCAATCCTTGCCACTTCTTGTAGTGAAAAGTCAACAAATAGTATGTGGAACGATAAAAATCCTTTTTTTGAAGTGAGCACTTTGCCTTATCAAACTGCTGATTTTTCGAAAATTAAAAACGAAGATTTCAAACCTGCTTTGTTGCAAGGAATGGCTGAACAATTAGTCGAAATCAATAAAATTGCTAATAATTCTGAAGCACCAACTTTCGAAAATACGTTGGTGGAAATGGAAAAATCTGGTCAATTATTGTCGAGAGTTAGCCATGTTTTTGGATTATTGACAGGAGCAAATACAAACGAAACGTTGCAAGCAGTTGAGGAGGAAATGTCGCCTAAATTTGCGGCTCATAGCGATGCCATTTATTTGAATGATAAATTATTTCAACGTGTAAAAACTTTACATGACAATAAAAAATCATTGAATTTAGATAAAGAGTCATCTCGTTTGTTAGATGTATATTATCAACGATTTGAATTGGCTGGCGCAAATTTATCTGCTGCACAAAAAGATGAATTGAAAAAATTGAATGGAGAAATCGCTTCTTTAGAAACTAAATTCTCCAATCAATTATTAAAAGGAACAAAATCTGGTGGCGTTACTTTTACGAAAGAAGAATTAGCTGGTTTGAGTGATGCTGATTTAGAGGCTTTCAAACAAGCTGATGGTACATATTTAATCAGTTTATTGAATACAACGCAACAACCTGAATTACAAAATATGACCAATGCAGTTTCAAGAAAAAAATTATTTGATGCAGCTTGGATTAGAACAGAGAAAAAAGATGAAAATGATACACGTTCTACAATTTTAACTTTGGTTAAAAAACGTGCGGAGAAAGCTAAATTATTAGGTTTTGCAAATTATGCAGAATGGAATTTGCAAGATCAAATGGCGCAAAATCCTACAGCAGCAAAAGGATTTTTAAATCAAATGATTCCGGCAGCAACTGCAATGGCACAAAAAGATGCAAAAGAATTTGAAGCCTTAGCGAAGAAAGAAAATCCAGCAAATACATTAACAGCTGCGGATTGGAACTATTATGCAGAGAAAGTTCGTAAAGAGAAATATGATATCGACGAAAATGAAATGAAACCTTATTTCGTTTTAGATTCAGTTGTAGAGAATGGAATTTTCTTTATGGCGAAAGAATTATACGGAATTTCATTCAAAAAACGTACAGATATACCAACTTGGCATGAAGATGTAAAAGTGTACGAATTGTTTAATGAAGATGGTTCGCAATTGGGATTATTTTATACAGATTATTTCAAAAGAGATTCTAAACAAGGGGGAGCTTGGATGAGTAATATTGTGGAGCAATCGCACTTATTTGGCACAAAACCTGTTATTTATAATGTCGGAAACTACACAAAACCTGCAAATGGTCAACCTGCATTGATTTCGTATGATGATGTGGTAACAACTTTCCACGAATTTGGACATGCGTTGCACGGTTTCTTTGCGAATCAAAAATATCCAACTTTATCTGGAACAAATGTTTCAAGAGATTTTGTAGAGTTTCCATCTCAATTTCACGAGCATTATGTAACGGAACCATCTATCTTAAAAAATTATGCAAAGCATTATCAAACAGGAGCTGCGATTCCTGATGCGTTGGTAGAAAAAATGAAAAAAGCATCTAACTTTAACAAAGGTTATACGTTAACAGAATTACTTTCTGCTGCAGCTTTAGATTTGTCTTGGCATACAGTTTCAGTTGATAAAACAATTACAAGTGTAGACGATTTTGAGAAACAAGCCTTAATTGATAATAAAACAAATTTACCACAAGTTCCGCCTCGTTACCGTTCTTCTTATTTTAGCCATATTTTTGGTGGAGGATATGCAGCGGGATATTTTGCATATATCTGGGCAGAAATGTTAGACCATGATGCCTACGAATGGACAATAGAAAATGGAGGAATGTCACGTAAAAATGGTCAAATTTTGAGAGATAAAGTATTTTCTCAAGGGAATTCGGATGATTTGAATGTGATTTACAAAAATTTTAGAGGTAAAAATCCTTCAATTGAACCAATGTTGAAATACCACGGATTGAAATAATCATTCTAAAATATTAACAACTTAAAAATCCAAGACATAGTTCTTGGATTTTTTTCGTTTTATGAATAAATTTGCAACTATTAAAACAAGTATAAATGGGAAGAGCATTTGAATTTAGAAAAGGACGTAAAATGAAACGTTGGGCGGCAATGTCTAAAGCGTTTACTAAAATTGGGAAGGATATCGTAATGGCAGTAAAAGCAGGAGGACCTGATCCGCATTCAAATTCTCATCTTCGCGCGGTAATTCAGAATGCGAAGGCTGTAAATATGCCTAAAGATAATATCGAACGCGCAATCAAAAAAGCATCTGATAAAAATACAGAAAACTATAAGGAAGTTATTTTTGAAGGTTATGGACCTCACGGAATTGCCGTTTTAGTTGAAACTTCTACAAATAACAACAATCGTACAGTAGCTAACGTTCGTTCTTATTTCAGTAAATGTAATGGACAATTAGGAACGCAAGGTTCTGTTGAATTTATGTTTGATCATATCTGTAATTTCAAGATTCAAAAACCTGCAAATCTAGATTTAGAGGAATTAGAATTTGAAATGATTGACTTTGGAGTAGAGGAGATTTTTGAGGATGAAGATGGAATTGTATTAATTGCACCTTTTGAAAATTATGGAACAATCTATAAATCGTTGGAAGAAGGTGGATACGAAATTATTTCGTCAGAATTTGAAAGAATTCCACAAACGACAAAAGAATTAACAGAAGAACAAAAAGCTGACATCGAAAAATTGTTAGAGAAATTTGACGAAGATGAGGACGTAAATAACGTTTATCATACGATGAAAGAAGAGGAAGAAGAGGAAGAAGAGGAAGAATAATCTTTTTTGAAAAGAATAATATGAAAACCGTTTAATTTATTTTAAACGGTTTTTTTTATCTTTAACTATAATTGAATTTTTGAGAATGATAAAAATTTTTACTTTACTTGGTTTGATATTACAATTTGTAGCATTTTGGATGGCTGCGCCAGAAATTCTTGGAGTTGATTGGTTAAGTAAAACTGAAGAAATGATTCGGAAAGCAATTAATCAATTACCACAATTGATACTAGCTGTATTAGGAATGGCGATGGGAATGATGTTTTATCATTCGATGAGTTCTATTTTGGTATTTACAGTTGTTATGGTGATTATAATTCTATTATTGATTTTTTATAAAAAAGTAGAAAAGCTTTTGGACGAAAAAATCTCGAAACCATTGGTCAATAAGCTAATCATAAACGAAACATTTCGCTTTACTTTATTGAAGTTTGCAGCCTTGTTTTTCACGCTTGGCTTCCTTATTCAGATAGCTTTGGTAATAATTGTATAAAATTTTTTAAAAATATTTATTTGATACTGAATAAACTATGTTTTTGTATTAAAAAAACTTTAAATTAAGGTTTGCAAATTCGAAAAAGCGTTCTATATTTGCACTCGCAATACCGCAATAAACTGCGTTATTGGAGAGTTGGCAGAGTGGTCGAATGCGGCAGTCTTGAAAACTGTTGAGGGTCACACCTCCGGGGGTTCGAATCCCTCACTCTCCGCTGAAAGCTTGAACATTTGTTCAAGCTTTTTTTGTTTTATAAAATTTTAATCAAAATAAAAGGCCAGATTAATCTGACCTTATAATAGAAGTATTTATTTTTCTAAATCTTTATATACTTTTCGAATAATTCCGTCCGAAAGTCCAATTTTCGGAACATGAATTTTCTTTGCATGCGACCATTTTAGTACATTACTATAAATTTCTAATGCATAAACCACTACATCAGCACGGTCGGGTTTCATATTGAAATTCTGCATACGTTCTTCAGCAGTCATTGTTTGTAAAATTTGATAATGTTTTTTTACATACATGCTACTCAAAGGCATTCCTAGTTTTACGCCAGAATATTTGTACACATGGTTGATATTTCCTCCAGAACCAATTAATTCTACTTCATCATGACCAATGTTTTCATGAATCCATTCTTTCATTTCGTTAAAAGTATTTGGCGAAACTTTATTTTCTAACAAACGTACAGTTCCTACTTCAAAAGATTTTGACGTAAAAACCTTATTATCTTTTAATAACGTTAATTCGGTACTACCACCACCAACATCTACATACAAATAGATTTTTTCGTCTTGTATAAAATCACCTAATTCCGTATTAAAAAGTAATTCAGCTTCGGTTTTTCCATCAATAATTTCGATGTTAATTCCAGATTTTTTCATCACTTTTTTTACAACATCTTTTCCGTTTTTTGCTTCGCGCATGGCAGAAGTTGCATAAGCTTTATAGATTTCAATATCATAAACCTTCATCATTAATGCATAAGACAACATAGCATCACAAATACGATTTATATTTGTTTCGGAAATTTGTCCATCAATAAAAACGTCGTGTCCCAAACGAATTGGCATCCTCACAATACTGGTTTTATTAAAAATTGGCGCACGACCTTCTTCTTCGTAAACATAATTAATCAACAATCGCATGGCGTTAGATCCAATATCTATTGCTCCTAATTTTCTAATCTTCATTTTCTTGTTCGTTTAATTTTTTAAAATATTCGTAGGTCGTAAACTGAGAGCGGTTTGGTTTTTTATTGTTTCGTTTGTATTCTAAAGAAGATTCAGCCGTTATTTGGCGACCTTTTACGTTATCTTCAAAACTCAAATTAAACGTATCCATAACTATTTTTTTGAATTTATGATCGTAAATCGGACACGCTACTTCCACACGATTATCCAAATTACGTTCCATCATATCTGCAGAGGAAATATAAACTTTGTCATCGCCTGCATTTTTAAACCAATACACACGCGGATGTTCCAAAAATTTATCAATAACGCTGACACATTCAATATTTTCGGAAAGATTTTTAACTCCAGGAATCAAACAATTAATTCCACGCACAACCAAACGGACTTTTACTCCTTTTTGAGAAGCTTTATACAATAAATCAATGATTTGTTTATCGCTTAAACTGTTTAATTTCATGTTGATCTCCGCAGGTAAACCAGCTTGATGATTTTTGATTTCTCGTTTAATCATCTTGACAATTTTTTTACGCGTTCCATAAGGTGAAACCAATAAATGATTGTACGTTAAGTTCAAGTAATTAGCTCCAAAAAATTTAAAAATCTGTTCAACATCCTTTGTTATTCCCGGATTAGTTGTGAAATATGTATAATCTGTATAAATTTTTGCTGTTCCTGCATGAAAATTTCCTGTACTGATAAACACATATTTCTGTGCCAACATTCCTTCTGGTTTACGTTCGATATAACCAATTTTTGAATGTACTTTCAGTCCCGGAACTCCAAAAATAACATTCACACCAGCTTCTTGCAATTTTTTCGACCACATCGCATTATTGGATTCATCAAATCGCGCACGAAGTTCCAAAACAGCTGTTACTTCTTTTCCGTTCATCGCCGCGTTTATCAACGAGTGCATTACTTGCGAATCTTTTGCAACACGATAAATAGTAATTTTTATTTTGGTTACTTTCGGATCAATTGCGGCTTCACGAAGAAATTTTAACAACAAAGAATAATCATGATAAGGCGCCATCATCATTTCCTCATTTTCCGTAAAAGCTTGAAAATAACTGTTATATTCAAAAGGTTTTTTCTGAATAATTGGCTTTATTTTTTCATACGTTAAATTAGGAATATCAAAACTTGGAAAGCTCATCAAATCTCGTTTGTTGTGATATTTTCCACCAGGGTTGATACTATCATATTCGTCTAATCGTAATTTTTTTAAGAAAAATTTCAACGTATCTGGTGCAATTTCAGCATCATAAACTAATCGGACAGGAACTCCTTTTTTACGATTTTCTAAACTATTAATGACTTTTTCTAATAAACTATGTTCCAAATCATTATCAAAATCAAGTTCGCTATCTCGCGTAATTTTGATGGAATGAGCTTCAATTGTTTCGAAATCAAACATTTTGAAAATATCTTTCAAATGAAAACGAATAATGTCTTCCAAATACATGACATACGTATTTTGATCATACTTTGGAAGCACAATAAAACGCGAAAATAAATGCGTTGGAACAATCAAAAGTGCATATTGAACTTTGTCTTTTAATTGCATTTTCACCGCTAAATAGAACGATCCATCGCGTAAAGGCGGTGCTTTTTTAATATCATCTAAAATAAAAACTCCAACCGTATGAATAAATTCGTTGTAAAAATATTCGGAAATAAATTCTAAATAATTCTCAGGAATCGATGTATCATCTATCACAAAAATATTGTGATTCTCTAATTCTTTGAATAATTGATTATGCAAATCATCGTACTGGACTCGCTGCTGACGCACAATTTCATTGATTTCATCGATCAATTCTTCGTCCGTTTGATCTGGTACAATATTTTGATAAACAATTTCTACATCTTTGAACTGTATCGAGCGCAAAATTGTAGAATATCGAACCGAATAAAATTCATCTAAATTGTTCGAATAAATTCCTAAAAAACGAATTCGTTCTAACAACGGAACTGTTTCGTCAGAAGCCTCTTGCAACACGCGCGCATTGAAAGAAAGCCAACTGATTTCGCGGTTTATATATTTTTTCATTTAATTTCTTTAGGTAAAATTATTTTTATAGTTTTTCCTTTTTGAATCGATTTCCAATTATCAGAATCAAACTGTATCCAGACAAATCCAGAAGTCGAAAGATTGTAAATCATTTCATTTCCTAACTGATTGGTAATATCTGTAAACGCAGGATTATGTCCAAAAATAAGAACATTTTGCAATTCATTATCCAAATTTCTAATCCATTTGTCTAATAAATAATGCGAAAAAGTATACAAATCATCTTCGATATGAATGGTTTGATTAGGAAATAAAATAGGTTTGACAAGTAGAGAAGTTTCTTTTGCTCGAACTGCTTTGCTCGAAAATATTTGATCAAATTTCAATTCAAAATTTTGATGAATATAATTTGCTACTTTCTTCGTTTTGAATTCACCAATCTCTGTGATAGAACGAAATTGATCTGAAACATTTTCGTTCCATTTACTTTTTGCATGACGCATTAAAAACAAATTTTTCATAACGCAACGAGTTTAAAAAGAAAAAGTAGTTAAATCTAATCATTATCTAATGAAAAGACTTAACTACTGTTGTATTTTTTTTAGGATTATTTTCTAAAGATTACCTTCGTAATTCTTAAAATCATTTTTTACCCAATCTGGCAATTCCATCGATTTTTTCTCTTCCATATCGTACATTACTTGTGTACTTTTTCCGATACAATGAATAACATCTTCACCATTTTCGCTTTTACTTGTGACAATATATTCAAAATCGAAACTCTTATTTCCTAATTTTGTAACTCGTACACCAATACGAGGTTCTATCGCATTTGGACGTAATTCTTTTTGGTAACTCGCTTCCATATGTGCAATGACAAACATGTGTCGCGTCCATTGCCATTTTTTGCTCGAAGCCATCATATAATAGGCTCTACCGATCTGGAAATACTCGAAATAAAATACATTATTTACATGACCAATTGGATCAAAATCGCTCCAACGTGGTTCTAAAGGTTTAAAGAATTTAAAGTTTTCTATACTCATTTTTAATTGGTTTTTAATAATAATTAATCTTCAGGATTTGGATCAATAAATTCGTATTTGTACAATTTGACTAACCAAAAGAATACTGAAAATAAGATTGGTCCGAAAATAATTCCAATAAATCCGAATAAATTTATTCCAACGATTACTCCAAAAATAGTAATTAATGGATGAACATCCGCCATTTTTTTCTGTAAAACTAAACGAATCAAATTGTCTGATAATCCAACAATAACAAAACAATAAATCAATAATCCGATCGCTTGTCCTGTATCACCGCTTGCTAATAAAAATAATGCCAAAGGAACGTAAATTAAGGCTGCTCCAACTACTGGTAACATCGCCGCAAAAATCGTTAGAATAAACCATGTAAAGGCATCATCAACTCCAAAAATAAGATATCCAATGTAGGCAATAATTGCTTGTAGAAAGGCTGTTAACGGCATACCTACTGCATTAGAAATGACCAAATCTTTCAAATCTTTGTTCATCTTCACTAAATTACTTGTTTTAAGCGGAATAGTTCTGTAAAACCAATTTTCAAGTTTTTGATGATTCATCAACATAAAATACAAAATAAGGAAAGCAACCCCCAACTGAACTGTCATATCCATTGAAGCATTCAGTGTTTTTTCTAATAATTTCCCTCCAACTTGAGTTATTTTTTCAATGTTAGTCGCACTAAAAACATCAATATGAAATTTGGTTTGCAACATTTCAATAATTTTATTGACATCTTTTTTAATTTGAGCTGTGTCATTTAATAGCACCATAACCTTATTCGTTAACATTTGAATTAATAAATAAAGAGGTCCTATAATTAGAATTGCACTACTAATCATTAAAAAGATTACACTTCCTAATTTGTTCCATTTTTTTACTTTAACTAACCATTGCAAAGGATTCAGGAGCAAAACGTACAAACACAAAGCACCAAGAAAACCTGGAAAAAAAGCCAATAAATTTTTGGTAATTAATCCAAAAACTAAAAGTATAATTGCAATAAAAGCTAATTGCAATAAAATGTTATTAGAGAGATAGTGTTTATTAGAGTTCATAGGTATTTATTTGTTTAATAACAGTTGTTGATATTTCGTTATCAAATTCAATGCTAAAAATAGTTAATTTCTATAAACTTTTCTATTTTTAGGCGTTGAATAAAATTTTACACATGAAAAAAATAGTTGGTTTAATCTTATCCGTTTTGACGATGACGACATATGCACAAACGAAACAAGACAAAGTTGTTTTGGTAATTCATGGTGGTGCTGGTACAATTTTGAAAAAAAATATGACACCCGAAAAGGAAAAAGCGTACCGAGATGCTTTAGCTGAATCTTTGACAAAAGGCTATGAAGTCATCAAACAAGGTGGCGAAAGTGAAAATGCGGTGATAGAGGCTATAAAAGTAATGGAAAATTCGCCTTTGTTTAATGCTGGAAAAGGAGCAGTTTTTACACATGAAGGTAAAAATGAATTAGACGCTTCGTTGATGATCGGAAATACAATGCAAGCTGGAGCTGTGGCTGGAGTTACCACGATTAAAAACCCTATTTTAGCAGCAAAAGCTGTTTTACAAAATTCTGCTCATGTGATGATGGTTGGAAAAGGAGCAGAAGAATTTGCTCAAACTCAAGGTTTAGAAATTGTTGATCCAAGTTATTTCAAAACAGAGGAACGTTGGAATTCTCTTCAAAAAGTTTTAGAAAAAGACAAAGAAAAAATGGAATTAGACCACGATGCTAAAACACAAGCGTATGTTCCATTCAATTTTGTTGACGAAAAATTTGGTACAGTTGGCGCAGTTGCTTTGGATAATAAAGGTCATATCTCGGCAGGAACTTCGACGGGCGGAATGACAAACAAACGTTTTGGGCGTGTTGGTGATTCGCCAATTATCGGAGCTGGAACCTATGCAAATAGCGAAGTTGGTGTTTCGAGTACAGGTTGGGGTGAATATTTTATAAAAGCTGTTGCGGCATATGATGTTGCGGCTTTGATGAATTACAAGAAACTTTCTTCGAAAAAAGCTGGTGAAGAAGTTATTAAGAAAATTGGTGATTTAGGAGGCGATGGCGGAATGATTATTTTAGATAAAAATGGTCAAGCAAGTTTTCCTTTTAACACTGCCGGAATGTATCGCGGAAGTATTACGCAATCAGGTAAGATAACTATCGAAATTTATCAATAAATTTGGAACACATTATTAAAATAAAGATATACAATACATGATAAAACAAATTTTACTTACAGCCACTGTTGTTCTTGCAAATTTTGCAACAGCGCAAGTAACCTCTATGATTAATGATAAAAATGTAGATGCTTCGACAAAAGTATATGGAATGGCTCCTTTAAGCGATGAAACAAAGGCTTATGAGAAGTTTAATTTTATGTTAGAAAATGCTGCGGCTATACAATTAGGAAAACCAATTTTGGAGTACGGATATCAATCGTCTACTTTTCAAGCACAAGATAATGGAGTGATGATTTATATGGTAAAAGATAAGAAAATTGTCGATCAATGGTTGGTGAATCCTGCGTTGTACAATGTTTTTCACGATGGAATTCCATATTCTTATGATGCCGATAAATTAGCTGTTCTTGCTGATAAATATCCGTTGATTTATAAAGAAGAAAAACGTCAATATAAAACCGAAAAAGAATATCAAAAACAGCGTCCTGCTTTGTTTGCTGATCCTTATAATTTGATTATTACAGAGCCAGATTTTACATACGAAGGATATTTTGATGTGCAATTTCCACAAAACGAACAATTCAAAAGTTCTGAAGCTGCGATTGCTTATTTAAAACCAATTGTGGAGAAATTGACAAAAAAGAAATTTGATATTAATTATACAATTACTGAAAAAAATATTTTAGATCGTACACAATTTACAATAACAGTTGCGGGAGAAGAAAATATCTACAAAAAAATAAAATTAGATAATCTGCAAAAAGGAGATTGGCAATCATTAAGTTATGAAGCTTCGATTTTCCGAAAAGCAAATTAATAGTAAGAAAAGGTTTTTGAAATAATCAAGAACCTTTTTTTTATCCACAAAGATTCGTAATTTGAGTCTTTAACCCAAAGAAATATGAATTCTAACTTCTATAAAATATTACAACACTCAAAAGAAAATCAATCAATTATTGCCGTTTACAATGATCCCGAAGGAGATAATTTTTGGGCTGGATATATTTTAGATTTTAATGACGAATTTTTTACGATGCAACACATTTCGAAATATGGTAAAAAAGATGGAATTTTAATCGAACCTTATTTTAAAATTAGTCGAATAGATGTTGATGATTACTGCAAATGTCTCAATTATTTGAAAGAACATCACACCGATTTGGATCAAGAAAATCCAATCACATTTAATGCAACAGCAGAAGAAAATTGGGTTCGTCAAATTTTAGGCGAAATAAATGATCAAACCGAATATGTATCACGTATTCAATTAAATAACAATAGTCGTTTTGCAGGTTTTATTCGGAATTTAACTGAAGATGATTTCGAGTTAAAATGTATTGGTTCGGAAGGAACGGACGAAGGCTCTTTGTATTTTCAGATTGATGATGTTTCGTCGATTCGTGTCAATGATTTAGAAGCTCGCAGAAGGTTATTTTTTTATAATTATCGTCGTTCTATCGACTTTTTTGATGAATAATCGAGAGATATTAAATAAAAAAAATCCAACTCAAAACGAGTTGGATTTTTTTGATACTATGTGTTTAATCTTATCCATTTACAGCTTCAACGTTGTCTACAACATCAGGCATCATTTGTTTTAAAATACCTTCGATACCATTTTTAAGCGTTGCTGTAGAAGATGGACAACCAGAACAAGCACCTTGTAATAACATTTTTGCTGTTCGCGTTTCTTCATCAAATTCAATTAATTCGATATTTCCACCATCATTTGCAACTGCTGGTTGAACATATTCGTCTAAAATAGCTTTGATTTGTTGCTCAACAGAAGAAAACTCTTCAGCAGGTTTTACCACAACATGCTCAGGAGCTTCTGTTGTGAATTCATAAAATTCATCAAAAACAGGACCTCCAGCTTGTAAATAATTCGTAATAAACGAACGAACATCCATCGCCCAAAGTGACCAATCTTCTGTTTCGTTTTTCGTTAAAGAAACATAATTATCAACAATAAAAACTTCTTCAACAAAAGGATATTCTTTGTAAATCGCAACAGCTAATGGAACTCCAGCAGCTTTTTCTCTCGATTTTATCTCGATGATTTCTGGCGCTAACATAGAATTTGAAACGAATTTCATCGCAGCAGGATTAGGCGTCATTTCTGCATAAATAGAAATAGGAGCCTTTTTCATTGGTGCTAAAATTGCATTTTCTTCTAAATGTTCATTGATAATTTCTTTCAAATCTTCTGTAACATCAGCCCAATCAACAGCATCTATTTTTTCTATCGCAACAAAATTCGCTGTGATAAATATTTTTTGAATAAATGGTATAGTCAATAAAACTTGCGCTAAAGGAGATTCGGTAGCTGTAGATTCTTTATCGAATTCCACGCCACCTTGTGTTAAAGTCTCGTCACAAACGAACTTCATCACGTTATTATTTGGTGTAATTTCTTCGTATACTCTCATAGTTCTACAAAAATACGCTATAAAAATGTATCTTTATCATTAGAATTATAGATTTTGTTATGGCAATAATTAAAGAATTAAATGGGCATACGCCAAAGTTCGGTGAAAACTGCTTTTTAGCGGATAATGCTGTGGTTGTAGGAGAGGTAGAAATGGGAGATGATTGCTCAATTTGGTTTTCAGCAGTTGTGCGTGGAGATGTACATTATATCAAAATGGGGAATAAAGTAAATATTCAGGATAACGCAACAATACATGCGACGTATCAAAAATCGCCAACAACAATTGGAAATAACGTTTCGATAGGGCATAATGCTATTGTACATGGTTGTACAATATACGATAATGTTTTGGTTGGAATGGGCGCAATTGTGATGGATGATTGCATTGTTGAATCTAATTCTTTGATTGCTGCTGGTGCAATTTTAACCAAAGGAACGCATGTAAAAGAAGGAGAATTATGGGCTGGAATTCCAGCGAAAAAAATTAAAGATGTTCCAAAAGAATTGAAAGAAGGCGAAATAGAAAGAATCGCCAATAATTATTTGATGTATAGTAGTTGGTATAAATAAAAGAAAGCTCAGTCTGTAACTGAGCTTTTATTTTCTACTTCCAGAAATTCCAAACTTTACCATCAAAAAAGGCAATTGTTTTGGATAAGGAGAAATAATATCATTGACAACATGTCTATACGAGGTAAAACTATTCAATTGTTGTTATCATTTCCAGATTGTGGAACATATTGCGAATCAATTCTGGTTGTAGATTTTCCAAAATCTTCATTAAATATTACCTTTGTTGTTTAAGGTTTAACAAAACTTATACTAAGGAAAATAAAAACATTGAAAAAAGTATATTATTAATCATAATTAATCCAGACAAAAAAAATAAAATGCAGTTTTGTAACAAATTTTTATAAAGAATGTTGAAATGTTTCTAGTAATCAAATAATTACGTTTTTAGTTGCTTGTTAAATGTTTATTAAGTAAATAAAATATTATTAAACAATACGATATGGTAAAGCAGTTAACTTATGATGATTTTGGACATACGCTTCATCATAATCAAATTCAATCGGTTGATGGTAATTATCTTGTTTTTGATAGACGAAATGATGATACAAAAATTGGAGAAACTTCTTCCATTTGTTTACTTCATACGAGAACTTACGAATCCGAAATTATTTATACAACAAATAATCAAACAGAGTTTGGTCCTGGAGTAGGTGCAGCCTCTTTTTCACAAATTGAGAATAAAGTTATTTTTATTCATGGTATTCGAAATGCGAATCAAGCAAATCCGTATTCGGCAACAAGAAGGACAGGTGTCGCAATTGATTTAGAATTTCCAAATCAGCCTATTTTTATGGATGCCCGAAATATAAATTTTCCCTTTACAAATGGTGCTTTGCGTGGAGGAACGCATTCGCATTCATGGAAAAAAGAGAAGAATTGGATTAGCTTTACCTACAACGATTATGTTTTGGAGCAAGAATCCAAACACAATTCTACCATAAAAGATCAGCGAGTAGTTGGATTGATGTTTCCCAAAAAAGTTGAGGTTGATTTTGATGAAACATTAGAAAATAATTTTGGAGAAATGTTTTCAATTATCGTTTCTAGAGTAGTGATAAATCCTAAAAATGGAAGTGATGAAATCGAAAAAGCTTTTGATGAATGTTGGATTAACTCAACAAACAATATCGCATTTCAGGGACATGTGCGTGATGAAAAAGGGAATTTGAAAACGGAAATTTTTATTGCTGAAATTCCAAATGAAATAAGGTTTGATGAAAACGATAATTTAAAAGGAACTTTAACTACTTTGCCAGATGTGCCAAGTTGTATTTCGCAGAAACGAATCACTTTTACTCAACATGGAATTAGTAATTTTAGACATTGGTTACGTTCTTCTCCTGATGGGAAAATCATCTATTTTTTGATGGAAGATGAATTTGATAAGACGCAATTATTTGGTGTAAATTTAGTTTCGAATGAAATTATTCAATATTCTTTTTTAGAAAATTCGATTACCTCTCCATTCAATCTTTCACCAAACGGAAAATATGCTATTTATTTTGTTAACGATAAAATATATCTAAATGATTTAACCGAAAAAAAATCTAAACAAATCTATCAAGTTCAAAAAATCAATAATGAATTAACGGGAATTCCGCATTTTTCTAACGATGGAAAAAAAATCTATTTTAATCAATTTGTTTCAAATAATTTCAATGAAAAGTTTATTCAAATCTTCGAATTAGAGTTATAAAACAAAATTGAAATATGTTAAAGTTCAAAGTTTTCTAAAAAATATTTGTCCCTTATAAAAAATATTTCTAATTTTAGTACAGATACTTAACCGAACCTAAGGTCTATGCTCTTATTCGAGTCTAACCAATGGGAATAAGAACTAAAAAAAACCTCCAATTTGGAGGTTTTTTTTATGTTTTTATTAGTCTTACTTCATACAAATCCTTGCGTCTGTCTTTCATCGTTTTTACAGTTCCATACTCATGCAACTCTTTTAGAAGATAAAGATCAACATCAGAAATCAGTACCATTTCTGTATTCGGAGTTGCTTCTGCTTTAACTCCATTGTTTGGAAAAGAGAAATCTGAAGGTGTGAAAACTGCCGATTGTGAATATTGAATATCCAATTATTCACACGCGGTAAATTTCCCACAGAGCCTGCAATAGCCACATAACACTCATTTTCTATTGCACGAGCTTGCGCACAACTACGTACTCGCGTATAACCATTTTGCGTATCAGTCATAAATGGAACAAATAAAATTTCCATTCCTTGATCGGCTAAAATACGGCTCAATTCAGGAAATTCGACATCATAACAAATTAGTAAACCTACTTTTCCGCAGTCGGTATCAAAAACTTTTATTTCATCGCCACCATTCAATGCGTAATATTTGAACTCATTTGGTGTAATGTGTATTTTACTATACGAATCTAATTTCCCCGAACGATGACATAAAAATGACGTATTATATAGTTTTCCTTCCTTTAGATGAGGCATAGATCCTGAAATAATATTGACATTATATGTAATTGCAAATTCTTGAATTTTCTTCACAATATCGTCCGTCATCGTTGCTAATTGATGCATCGCTTCAATCTCTTTCAAATGATTATATGGACTCATCAACGGCGAATTGAAAAATTCTGGAAACATAATAAAATCAGAGCCATAATCGCTTACCGCACTTACGAAAAACTCAATTTGATCATAAAAATCTTGTAAACCATTAAATAAACGCATTTGCCATTGCACCAAACCAAGACGAATAGTACGTTTTGTCGGTGAATTAGATTTCAATTCAGGTTCGTAATAGATATTATTCCATTCTAATAAAGTGGCGTATTCTAAGGATTCTTTATCATCTTTCAGATAATTTTTCAAGATTTTTTTAACATTAAAATCATTCGAAATCTGAAAAGCTAAAGTTGAATCATAAATTTCTTTACTTTTTACTTTTTCTATATATTGTCTAGGAGATAATTCTTGCGAATATTTATGATAATTTGGAATACGTCCACCAGCTACAATTGATTTTAGATTCATTTCTTCACAAAGCGCTTTACGTTCGTCATATAAACGTCTTCCCAAGCGCAATTGACGATAATTTGGATGAACAAAAACTTCAATTCCATACATTACATCACCTTCTGGATCATGTTTTAAAAATTTACCATTAGATGTTATCGTATCATAATTCGATTCGATATTCGTTTTTTTCGAATTAACCACAATACTTAATGCCGAAGCAACAACTTTTCCATCCACTTCAACACAAAGTTGACCTTGCGGAAAAATAGCTAATAATTCTTTAATTTCGTCGACAGTCCAAGTTCCAAGCTGATTGTGATAGGCTTCTTTTGTAGATTCAGTCAAATCACTATAATCTTCAAGAGTCAAATTTCTGACCTGAATATTCATTTTATTTAGATTTAGATTATGCTTGAATTTAGCAAATATTAATCCAATAAACAATTTTAAAAAATAAATTTAGACCTATCTTCGTATAGATTAATAAGCATGAAATGAAAGATGTAAAAATAGAGTTTAGAAAGCCTATTTATCCTGTGAGTGACGAATTAAATCATTATTTAGAGAAATATCATCGCAAAACAAAAGCGAGTATAGAATATGATGATTTGATGCGTTTTTCGGGTTGTGTAGCGTTGGAAGATAAAGAAGGGAATGACACGCATTGGTTAGGTGTTTATTATACCGACTCGGAACATCAGGAAATTCAAGATAGTCTAAACAGAATTTACACCTACTTACATTCAGACGGAGATGAGGAGTCTTTGCCTTATCTTGTTGTTGATTCTATTGATTATTGTACGTTCGGAAATTCGAAACCTTTTCGTATTCGGGTTCGTAATATTTTGAATGATAATTATACCAATTTTTACATCAAAAAAGCAGATGCTTCGCGTATTTATGGTTTAGAATTAGAAGATATTTTGTCTCCACATCGAATCAATTTTTTGGTCTACAAAAATACATTGATTGAAGAGCATATTTTAGGAATTCCAGGAGATGTTTTTATCAAAGATTATTTGGATAAATGTAATGATTTAGAGAAAAATCAGATTGCGAAAGAGTTTGTAAAGTTCAATGAACGCTGTTTTATTGGTCTTTTAGGTGATATGCGATCGTATAATTATGTGGTGATTCCAATTCACGATTTTGATCAAGTTATCTATAGAATTCGACCAATTGATTTCGATCAACAATGCTATGAAGGAAATTTAAAAATTTATCGACCACAGTATTTTAAAGAAAATAAAATTATGGTTGATTTGGTGAATAATCGTTTGAAACCAAATTCTGTCGATCAATATAGAAAAGAAGTAAAATCCTTGATTTCGAAAAGAATTTCGAATAGTTCGAAACGTTTTCGTGATTTAATGAAAATCATGAAAAATGATCATATTTCTAAACCAGAAAATGTTGCACAATTACGAACTGGTTTTGCAAAGTTTTATAAAGATCAATCTTACGAAAATTGTGAAAGAATGGGTGAAGTTCTATATAAAGCAATTGCGAATAGTTTGGAACAGATAAAATAAGAAAAGCTTCTCAAAAATAGAGAAGCTTTCTTTTTTATATAATTTAGAAATTAGTTTTTTAATAACTGCTTTCTGAAACGTAAAGCAACCAATCCTGCCCCTATTACCAATAAAGGAAAATAATCATTTATTGGAGTTGGATCTGGATCTGTACTAGGACCATTTGGATCATCTGTATTATCAGCTTTTTGAGTAGTGTTATTACTTTCAAAAAAACGAATTCCACCTTCTTCAGTATTTGCAAAAGTCACAGTAGACATCAAACAAAATAATAAAGTTATTTTTTTTATATTTTTCATACGTTAATTATTTTAAAATTACTTTTCTAGATTCAATTGTACCATTTGTATTCTCTACAACAACTACAACAACTTGAGGATTTACATTCAAATTGATTACATAATTTTTTGTATTTATGTTTTGAATATTTTGTAACTGTCTTCCTGAAATATCAACTAATTTTATTGATTTAATTGATTCTTTAGATGAAATTGTAATTTGTTTATTTTGAGCATAAACTACCAATCCTTTTTTAGACAAATCATTTGTTGATAATGTTTTATTTTGATAATTTATAGAGAAACGATCATTAATTTCACCTGCTTCTGTATCAAAAGAGTAAGATTTTAATTCGTTTAAATTAAATGCTTTATCTAATTTTTTGTCTACCAAATAGATATTTTGATTTTCGAAAACACCTTCAAATTGTTCTAAATTAATTTGATAAGTTCCTGCTTTTTTAACATTGAAAGTTAAATCAAAAGAATCTTCGTTATTGAAATCTCCACGTCCTTGAATTACAAATAAATCATTGTTCAAAACAGAATATAATCCTTCATTATTGTTGTCAAATGGCTGAGCATCAAAATTTTGATCAAATTTATTTGTCGATCCGTTTACATATCCTATTAAAGAAGAATTTATTTTACCTTGATTATTTGATAAACTTAACCAATATCTATCTTTTTGTTCTTTGTAATAAACTGGACCATTAGCAGAGGTACGCATCGCATTATTAAGTACTAAATTACCAGCGTTTGCTACTTTTACTATAAATCCTTGTGCAATATCAATATTTTGAGAAGTTACGCTATTATCATTCCATCCTGTTCCATTGTAAATAGCCCAGTTAGAACCTTGATATGCTCCATCTACAATTGGTTTAGAATGCGTCCAAACATAAACAGAGTTTATCCCTACTGATGTATTAGCAGCAATTAAAGCATCTAAACTAATTGGTGATGCATAAGGGTTTCCTACTGCATTATTTCCTTTAGAAGCTTTAGTTACAGGAATCGTTACTTCTCCATTAAATAATTGACCTCTGAATGAACTATCAAATACCTGAGCTTCACCTTCTCCATAATTATTATAATTATTAGGAGCTCTAAAAGAAATTAATTCTCCTGCTTTAAAATTATCTGCTGCTGTTACATTCTCTGTCCAATCATTTGTTGATTCTAAAAATCTTGCAAAACGATTTGTTAAAGTATTTGGAGAAATTTCGAAAATATTTTGATTAATAACTGGTGAAGACCACATTAAATTTTCTAAACGGTAAATAGGTGTTGATGATCTATCAAACATTGCAGGACCAACATTTACTGCGCTATTATTCTTTTGAATCAAATAAGCACCGTGACTAAATCTAAATGTTACATCATTTTGATTAACAACTTCATTTTCTACAGTAATTGTAATTCCTGCAGGAATAATCATATCTCTCTCAACTGTTAATTTCTTAGCAGAAAAACTTTCTGTTGGAGTTGCATGTAAAATAACTTCTTTTGTTAGATCTGGTGTTCCGTTAGACCATGCAGTTCCGTCCCATGTTGTAGAATTATTACTAGAAGCACATTGGATTCTTACATTATCAATAAATGCTCTTTTCGCTGATGTTTCTAATTTTAAAGTAGAACCTGCTGCAACGTTTTCAAAACTTACAGTTACATTCTCAAAAGCATCAGCCATTTTAGCTGTGTAAACAACATTTTTAGTTTCTGAACCTAATGTAACATTGACACTTCCTTCAATTGTTGTCCAGCCTTTTACATCAAAAGAAACTGTTACATTACCAGCTATTTGATCTAACACTTTTGATGTTATCCCCCCTTTGTTATTACTTGAACCTAACCTAATAGCATTTCCTGCTTGATAAACAGTAGCTACAGTAGGAAAATTAGAATTCCCATTCCAACTTACTGATGAACCTGTTGTCGATGTGTTATTTCCTGATACCCCTTCAAAGTCTTCTTCAAAACAATACGTTGCATTTGGATCTGTTACTGAAACATCAAAAGTTGTATTAAATTCGTTATAATTATTATTACTAACGGCAGTTGCAGTAATAGTTGTAGAACCAATTCCGTCAAAAGATAGAATATTTCCATTTGTAGAAACAACAGAATTATCAGCAGAAGTATACACAATATTTAACCCTTGATCTGTTTGTGATGGTAAACCAGAAAAAGTAGTTCCTTGGTTTTGAGTTAAATGCTCAAAAGTATAATTGACTGTTTGATTTGCTTTTGCTATTTCAAAAGTTACATTAGCCGGATCAGAAGTTCCATACTGATTTGTGGCTGTTACCTGTGCTGTAAATGTTCCTGGTTGTTCAGGTGTACCTGAGAAAACGCCATTGTCAAAGGTAATTCCTAAAGGTAATGTCCCTGTTTGCGTCCAAGAGGTAGGGTTATTAGTCGCTGTCACAGCTCCATCAGACAACAATACACCATAAGTTCCTGTAATTGTTCGTGGAGACACAACTGGTTTTTCCGTTGCTACTCCAGCAGCAGTCCAAGAAATATTATCTAAAGTAAGTTGTGGTCCTGCATTTCTAAAAGTTACAGTTACTACTCCTGTTTTGTTTATTTCTACTTCATAATTGTGAATAGTTGTATCGGTACTAGTTGTACCAAAAGTAGGAGAAGTAAAAACAACTACGTTATCTACTAAGATTTCAATCTTTCTATTATTTGAACCTCCAGTAAAAGCTTTTCTGACATCAAAAGTTAATTTTCCGATTCCATTAGAAATTGTTGTTTCTAATGTATTTCCTGAAGCTTGAAATAGGATTCCTTTATTTGTGATAGGATATGTACCTTCATTTCTTGCTTTTGTATAATTCCATACAATTCCACTTGTTTCACCGTTAAATGATCCTGTTTCATAAGAATTACTTAATGCAGTTTGGGACTCAAAAGTTTCTGTTCCCTGCCCAAAAGCAAATCCTGATAACAATAAAGTTAGCAAGGATGATCTAAAGTAAAATTTTTTCATAAATAAAATGTTTTTTTTAGTTGTTCAAAAATAGTGTTAATTTTTATAATCAACATTAATATAATATTAACAAAAATAAAACAATTAATTTATTTAGCTGTTTTTAAACGAATAGGTTACAAAAAAATCCACTAACTAAAAAAGCTAGTGGATTAATTTTAAATAAAGGGAAAAAATACTATTAATAGTATGTATATCTTCTAACACCCGCAATGTGTTTCGCCAAACGCATTACTTGGTGGCTATATCCATATTCGTTATCGTACCAAACGTACATTACAACATTTTTACCATCTGCAGAAACAATTGTTGCATTACTATCAAAGATAGATGGAGCAGTAGTTCCAACGATATCCGAAGAAACCAATTCATTGTTCAACGAATATTTAATTTGTTCTACCAATTCTCCGTTCAATGCAGCATCTTTCATGATGTTGTTTACATTTTCTACAGACGTATCTTTACCAACTTCTAAATTCAAGACAACCAAAGAACCATTTGGAACAGGAACACGAATTGCATTCGAAGTTAATTTACCTGTTAAACTTGGTAAAGCCTTCGCAACTGCGCTACCAGCACCAGTTTCAGTAATTACCATATTCAAAGCAGCAGCACGTCCACGACGGTATTTTTTGTGCATATTATCAACCAAATTTTGGTCATTTGTATACGCATGAATAGTTTCTAAATGTCCTTTTACAACACCTAAATTATCTTCAACAACTTTCAAAATAGGCGTAATTGCATTTGTTGTACAAGAAGCAGCTGAGAAAATATTTACATTTTCTGGGCTATATTCTTCATGATTAACACCGTAAACAATATTCGGAACACCTTTTCCTGGCGCTGTTAATAAAACTTTATCAGCACCAACAGATTTTAAATGACGAGATAACGCTTCTTCATCTTTAAAAACACCTGTGTTATCAATAATTAAAGCATTATTAATTCCGTAAGCAGTATAATCAATATCTTCTGGTTGAGCTGCAGAAATCATGTAAACAGAAACTCCGTTGATGATTAACGCATTATTTTCGTGATCAGCTACAACGTTTCCATCAAAATCACCATGAACAGAATCATGACGTAACAAAGAAGCTCTTTTTTCTAACAAAACAGGATCGTTTTTATCACGTGTTACAACAGCGCGTAATCTTAATTGTTGACCTTTTCCCATTTGAGAAGCCAACTCACGAGCTAATAAACGTCCGATACGACCAAAACCGTATAAAACAACGTCTTTTGGTTCAACACTTTTTACATTTTTGCTTGCACCTAATTTCTCTTCAACGAAAGCTTCTGCCGAAGCGTAATTCCCAGAAATATATTCTTTAGCTAATTTTCCAACATCAAGTCTAGAAGCTGGTAATTTAGCTTCAGAAATAGCTTTAGCAATCGCTAATGTATCGTCGATAGCAATCTTTTTTTCTACAAATTCCTCAGCATACTGATGTAGATTTACGATGTCACTAACGTTTTTATCAACTAATTGATTACGGAAAATTACCAATTCAACAGATTGATCATACCATAAATCTGAAACAATTTTAATGAATTCTACAACCTTTTTGCTCATTTCATTGAAAGATGCAAGTTGTTGATCATAAGAAGAGTGGTTCATTTAATAAATGTTTATTTGTGTTTATTTACTTAATTCTTGGCAAAAGTAATCAATTATAACGATTTCGTACATTTTTTTTACAAAAACTAATTATTGTCATAAAAACACAACTATTCCTACGAAAATACTAAAATATAGAAAAAAAATAAATTTTTAATAGGAAATTTTAAATTTTATGAATACTAATAAGTAGCTATTAACCATTATTTTATTGTTTAATTTAAATTGAATTGAATTTTACGAAAACGTTTTCGTAAAATAATTGTTAAAAATTTTTATTTGCAAATTCGAAAAAGCGTTCTATATTTGCACTCGCAATACGGCAATAAACGCTGTGTTGGAGAGTTGGCAGAGTGGTCGAATGCGGCAGTCTTGAAAACTGTTGAGGGTCACACCTCCGGGGGTTCGAATCCCTCACTCTCCGCTGAAAGGGATTCTATTACTTAGAATCTCTTTTTTTGTATAAATAAAAAAGTTTTCTTCCTTTATTTTCAAATGGTTACTCGAAAATAAATCCATCATTGTAGGTATTTGATAAATCCCATTTTCATAGTGTAAACTGCTGTCGAACACTATGTTTACAAATTCTTTTTTCTGTAAAGTATTAGCTGGAAAATCTGGAAATATTGACTACCCTATTCTGGCGAAAGTGATCACCTGATTCTGTTTCAACTTGACCATGTCATTCTGGTAAAAGTTATCATCAAGGAAGCTGACGATTATATTAAAAATAATAAAAATGGAGCTTCTTTGAGATTTGGACACGATGGAAATATTATTGTTTTACTTGCTTTTCTAAATATCGAAGGAATGAATGGAGAAGAAACAGATCCTAAAGAAGTCTATAAAGTTTGGAATACGTTTAAAGCTGCACCAATGGCCGCCAATCTTCAAATGGTGTTTTATAAAAATAAAAAGAATGATGTTTTAGTAAAATTCCTTCACAACGAAAATGAAGTACATATTCCAATTAATACCAACAATTTTCCATTTTATCAATGGAAAGACGTGAGAACTTATTTGGATAAATTAACGAATCCTTAGTGATTTATATGAAATAATAAACTTCAAAGTAAAAAGGGGAAAATTTACTTTTATTGTAAAACAATATATAAAAATCGGATGAAAAGTTTCATCCGATTTTTTGGTAGTGTATCAAATGTGTTGCTGGGTAATTTTAACACAATTTATCATTAACAATATATAACAAAATCAGCTTTTATCATTGATTATCAAACAAAAATATGTTCTAATTGTTTTGATTTTAGAGTTAATATTTTATAAACAATGAATGCTTAATAAAGAAAGGAAATGCCATTAATATATCTCTTCAAATAAATCTTGTAAATTATTATTAAACTCAGGAATGTTTTATAATCTAAAACTTTATGTTTTCTATTTCCATAAATCATTTCAGTCTTTAAAATACTGATTTCTAAAATTAAATTTATTTTTATATTATTTTGTATTTATAGATTTCTCATCCATTTATTAAGGTCAATTTTAGAATCTATATCATATTTTTTTCTAAGT
>NZ_JAOCHX010000040.1:0-26481 GCF_029843245.1 Empedobacter sp. GD03739
TAATATCAATTACTTTTTTAGTTCTAATTTTTATTTGTAAATCAATCTATTAATTCAATCAGACCTAAGCAACAAGAAAGTTTTTTCAATAAACACTTTTATTTTTACAAAACTTTCTTACCTTTGCATCAGGCAAGTCCTACACAACCAGCTCCTGTTGAATCCTCCAGGACGGGAACGTAGCAAAGGTATACGGTCGTAGCGGTGTGATGTAGATCGCTTGCCTATTTTTATTTTTCTAAATTTCACTCCCACTTTTTTTTACCCCATTATTTATTCGTAAATTTGCAACCATTGATTTAAAGATTCAATGGAAACAAACAAAGCACCAAAGTACATTTTCGTTACCGGAGGAGTAACATCGTCGTTAGGAAAAGGAATCGTAGCATCATCATTAGGAATGCTACTAGAAGCAAGAGGATATAGAGTAACAATTCAGAAATTGGATCCCTATATAAATGTAGACCCAGGAACACTTAATCCTTACGAGCATGGAGAATGTTACGTTACGGAAGACGGTGCAGAGACCGATTTAGATTTAGGACATTATGAGCGTTTCTTGAACCGTGCAACGTCTCGTGCTAACTCAGTTACTACAGGTCGTATTTATCAAACAGTTATAGAAAAAGAACGTCGTGGAGATTATTTAGGAAAAACAGTTCAAGTTGTTCCTCATATCACAAACGAAATAAAACGTCGTATCAAATTATTAGGTAATACAGGTGATTATGATATCATCATTACTGAAATTGGAGGTACGGTTGGAGATATTGAGTCTTTACCTTATATCGAATCTATCCGTCAGTTAACTTGGGAATTAGGAGAGCATAATTCTTCTGTTATTCACTTAACATTAGTCCCTTATTTAGCTGCTGCGGGTGAATTAAAAACAAAACCTACTCAACATTCTGTTCGTACATTAATGGAAAATGGTATTCATGCCAATGTTTTAGTTACACGTACAGAGCGTCATTTACCAAAAGATGTAAAAGCTAAATTGGCTTTATTCTGTAATGTTCGCAAAGAAAATGTGATTGAAAGTATGGATGCGGACACAATTTATGAGGTTCCATTCTTATTACATGAACAAAATTTTGACGAAGTTGTTTTAAAAGGCTTAGATTTGCCAACTGATCAAGAACCAGATTTTACAGTTTGGAACAAATTCTTATCAAATCATAAAAATCCTAAAAACGAAATCGAGATTGCTTTAGTTGGTAAATACGTTTCGTTACACGATTCTTATAAATCAATTACAGAAGCATTTACGCATGCTGCTGCAACTTGCGAAACGAATGTAAAAGTTCGTTGGGTATATTCTGGTGATATTACAGAAGACAATGTTGGAGAGCAGTTGAAAGGCGTTTCGGGAATTTTGATTGCACCAGGTTTTGGAGATCGTGGTATTTTAGGTAAAATAATTGCTGCAAATTATGCACGAAGAAATAATATTCCAACATTAGGAATTTGTTTGGGAATGCAAATTATGGCAATTGAATTTGCGCGTAACGTTTTAGGTTACGAAAAAGCAGATTCAGCAGAAATGGATTTAACAACGCCTTATCCTGTTATCAGTTTGATGGAAGATCAAAAAGATGTTTCGGACAAAGGAGGAACAATGCGTTTAGGAAATTGGAAATGTGAATTAACTCCTAATTCAAAAATTGAGAAAATTTACAACACAACCGAAATCTTAGAACGTCATCGTCATAGATATGAATTCAACAATGATTTTTATGATGAATTTGTTGAAAACAATTTTATTCCAGTTGGTAAAAATCCTGAAACAGAATTAGTAGAAATTTTAGAACATAATCAACACCCATATTATATAGGTGTACAATTCCACCCGGAATATAAAAGTACAGTTGCTTCGCCACATCCTTTATTTATAAGTTTTATCGAAGCTTCTTTATTGAATAAACAAAATGATTTATTAAATGCAACAAGAGAAAAAATTTGATTTTAACCAAACGATTGGTTTTATTTTAATTGCAATTCTTTTTGGCGTATTCTATTTTCTAAACAAACCTTCGGAAGCGGAGGTCGAAGCTCAGAAAAAAGAATTAGTTCAAAAGCAAGAGCAAGCAAAAAAACAGGAACAATTAAATAAAACAGCTACAACACAAGCTTTTCAAACTGTAGATCCTACATTAGCAAAAGATATTGAAGTTAGTAATGATAAATTAAAAGTTACTTTTTCGCCAAAAGGAGCTCAAATTTCTGACGTACAAATCGTTGGATATACAGCTTACAATGACAAAAAAGATGGACACAAAGATCTTTTACATTTGATAAAAGATGGATCAAGTAAGTTCAACTTATCATTCAAAACAAAACAAGGAGCTGTTCTTAATGTTTCGGATTTAGTTTTTGTGCCTCAAGTACAGAAAAATGCGAACAATACAATTGTTACGTTTACAGCGAATGCTCAAAATAGTCAAATTCAATACATCTATACATTAGGAGATTCTTATGGTATCGATTTCGAAATTAAAACGCAAGGTTTATCTAATATCACTTCTGAGAAAAATGTAGATTTAGCATGGACAATGGATGGTTTCAGTACTGAAAAAGGGAAAGATCAAGAAAAATATTGGTCGCATACTTATTTTCAGTTCAAAGGAAACAAAGACATCGAATACGAATTATTTGGTTCTGACGAATGGGAAGAAGAGGAAGCTATTTCTTGGGTAGCCAACAAACAACAATTCTTCGCAACAGTTTTATCAAATGATGAAGGGTTTAAAACAACAAAAGGTGGTTCTAAAAACTCTGATAAAGAGGATTTAACTTACAGTAAACACTATCACTTAAACTCAAAATTAGAGTTGAAAAATAGTGAAATCAATTCAAAATTCACATGGGATTTTATTCCATTGGATTATAAAATGTTGAAAGATTACAACGACAAAGGATTCCAAAACTTAATTGATTTTGGTTGGGGATTATTTGGTTGGTTGAATAAATATTTCTTCTTGAACGTTTTCAAATGGTTAGCTTCTGTAGGAATCACTTACGGATGGGTAATCTTCTTGATGACAATCGTTGTAAAATTGATTTTATCTCCAATTATGTACAAACAATACCGTCAATCTGCATTGATGAAAGTTGTTCGTCCAGAGTTGAATGAAATCAACGAAAAATACAAGGATCCGAAAGATGCGATGAAGAAGCAACAAGAAACAATGGCAATTTATCGTAATGCAGGAATCAATCCATTAGCAGGATGTTTACCAGCATTATTACAAATTCCTATTTTCTATGCGTTATTCCGTTTCTTCCCGAACTTAATCGACTTGAGAGGTGTTCCTTTCTGGTTCGTAGATGATTTAACAGCCTTCGATGATTTAATCAAATTACCAGAATGGGTTCCATTCCTTAATGGTCACTTAAGTGTATTCGCTTTATTATACATTGTTGCAATGATGATTTATTTTAAAGTTTCTGGATCTATGGATAACTTCCAAATGCCACAACAAGAAGGAATGCCAAACATGCAATTCATGAAATACATGATGTATGTAATGCCAGTTTTCTTCTTTGTATTCCTTAACAATTATGCTTCTGGTCTATCTTGGTATTATTTAGTATCCAATGCGATTAATATTTTCATCGTGTTATATATTAAGAAATATATGATTCACGAAGCGAAGATTCATCAAATCATCGAAACAAATAAAACAAAACCTAAAAAGACAGGTAAGTTTGCTTCGAAAATGCAAGAAATGATGAAACAAGCTCAAGAAATGCAAGAGCAACAACAAAAGAACAAAAAGAAATAATCAAACTATATTTCAAATTCAAAGATCCGTTAATGATAATTAACGGATTTTTTATTTATTCAAGACAATAAAAAATTAAGTATTCAATTTATTACATACCAATATTTTATTCACTTAAAAATACTTTTATAGTGTACGTTATACACTTTTTATGAATAAATTCTTTTTTATTTATTATTTTCAGATTATTATTGTCTCAAAATAATAAATAACATGAATAATATTTACTCAATTAAAGATCAAACAGCAAATCCTGGACCTTTAGGATTATTTGGTTTTGCAATGACAACTGTTTTATTAAACATACACAATGCAGGTTTTTTCCCTGTTAATAGTATGATTATGGGAATGGGTGTTTTCTTTGGAGGTGGAGCTCAATTTGTGGCTGGCGTTATGGAATGGAAAAAAGGAAACAACTTTGGTAGTATTGCATTCATGTCTTATGGCGCTTTTTGGTTAACTCTTGTATTTACATGGTTAGCACCGATGTTTGGCGTAGAAAAACCAGACGGAAATGCGATGGGATGTTATTTAGGAATGTGGGGATTATTTACATTAATCAACTTTTTACAAACCTTAAAAGGCAATTTGGTCGGAAAACTATTATTCGGTTCATTAACCTTATTATTCTTTTTATTGGCAGCAGGTAACTTTACAGGGAGTCAAAGCATTTTACATTTTGCTGGTTGGACAGGAATCATCTGTGGATTTATTGCTTTTTACGAAGCTTCTGCAATTATGATTAATCAGAAATACGAAAAAAACATTCTTCCTTTATAAATAATATGAATAAAAAAAATCCTTTATCAGAGACTGATAAAGGATTTTTTTATAATTGTAATGAATTATTTATTAAACATTGGAGCTAATAATTTTTTCCAAATAAATAAGATTAATAATGATCCTAAAATTGAAAAAATCCAATCCAATGGACTGAAAAAACTTACTTCTCCATCATGAGAAATTCCTAAAATTGTACGCATATAAGCTCCTAAATATGCACCAATAATACCTATAAGTGCAGTTACCCAAAATCCTCCCGGATCTTTACCTGGCATTATTGCTTTAGCAATTCCAGCACAAATTAAACCGAACACTAAGTATACCAAAAAGCTCCAAACTCCGGTAATACCTAACATAATAAATGAAGTTGTCATCATAATTAATACTATTTTTTATGGTTTTAAAAATTGTTAAGTAAATCTTAACTAAAATCGTTCCAAAAAGGTAAGAAAAGTTTTTGTAATTTGTAAATTTGTATCACTATAAAATAAAATTTATGTCTCTAATCAAATCTATTTCAGGTTTTCGTGGAACAATCGGAGGAAAACCGGGAGATAATTTAACTCCTATAGACGCTGTAAAATTCGCAGCTGCTTACGGAACTTGGCTTAAGAATCAATCAAATCAATCAGAATATAAAGTAATTGTAGGGCGCGACGCTCGTATTTCTGGACAAATGGTTTCTCAATTAGTTTGTTCAACTTTACAAGGATTAGGAATTAATGTTGTCGATTTAGGTTTATCTACAACGCCAACTGTAGAAGTTATGGTGACACATTTGCATGCAGATGGAGGAATTATTTTAACTGCTTCTCACAATCCAAAAGAATGGAATGCATTGAAATTATTGAATGCAAAAGGAGAATTTGTTTCTGCTGCAGATGGCGCACAAATTTTAGCTTTCGCAGATAAAGATGATTATACATTTGCTGAAGTTGATGATTTAGGTTCTTATGAAACTTTTGATGATGCAATTGATTTACATATCGAGAAAATTTTAGCTTTGCCATTAGTAAACGCAAAAGCGATTCAAGAGAAAAATTTCAAAGTTGCGATTGACGCAGTAAATTCAACTGGAGGAATTGCAATTCCTAAGTTATTACAACGTTTAGGTGTAATTCATTACGATATGTATTGCGAGCCAAACGGACATTTTCCTCATAATCCAGAACCTTTAAAAGAACATTTAGGTGATATCTGTAAAAAAGTAATCGACGAACAAGCTGATTTCGGAATTGTGGTAGATCCAGATGTTGACCGTTTAGCAATTATCGACGAAAAAGGTGAAATGTTTGGAGAAGAATACACATTAGTTGCAGTCGCAGATTATGTATTATCAAAAACGCCTTCAGCAACAGTTTCTAACTTATCATCTTCTCGTGCATTACGCGATATTTCTGAAAAATATGGTCAAAAATATTCGCCATCAGCAGTTGGAGAAGTGAATGTTGTGGTTGAAATGAAAAACGTTGACGCTAAAATTGGTGGAGAAGGAAACGGTGGAATTATTTATCCAGAATTGCACTACGGACGCGATTCTTTAGTAGGAATTGCTTTATTCTTGACATATTTAGCTGAACAAGATAAATCAGTTTCTGAAATTAGAGCTTCTTTTCCAGCATATTTTATGGCGAAAAAGAAAATCGAATTAACACCAGAAATCAATGTGGACGAATTGTTAGTGAAAATTCAAGAAGTTTACAAAAACGAAGAAATCAATACTGTTGATGGAGTTAAAATTGATTTCCCTACAGAATGGGTTCATTTAAGAAAATCAAACACAGAGCCAATTATTCGTATTTATACTGAAAGTACTTCAGAAGAAAATGCAAATAAATTAGCTGATAAAATGATCGAAAGCATCAAAAATATTATCTAAAACAATCTATTTTAATTGTTTAACAAATGTGCAAAACTCTAACAATTCGTTATGATTTTTGCACATTTTATTTTGTAAATTAGTCTGATAATATGGACGAAGATTTTTTTAATAACGAGCTAATTGAAGGTTTTGAGCAAATGCTTGACAATCGTGAATATAAGTATTACGATTCAGAGGATTTGGTTGAAATTATTGAGTTCTATCTTGAAGTAAATGATAGCGAATATGCAAAACGTTCGTTGGATTTTGCAGAAAAAATGCATCCCGAGAATATAGATATCAAAATCAAGAGAATCGAATATTTTCTTACAACTGAGGATTTAAAAAAAGCTGCAAAACTCATCAAAGATTTAAAAGATTTAGCTGCAAACGAATTAGATTACCTTCTTGTACAAGCACGTTTTTGGGGATTGAAAAATATGCCTCGAAAAGCGATAAATTTTTATGAAGAAGCTTTGCAAATAGACGAAGAAGAAACTGATTTTATTTGCAATTGTATCGGAAATGAATATTTGAATTTAGATGAAGTTCATTCTGCGTTAATTGCTTTCAAAAAAGCATTGAAATTCAATCCAGAAAACGATTATACTTTCTATTCTATCATTCAATGTTACGAGGAAATTCATAATCCTGATGAATGCATCGAATTTCTGAAAGATTTTATTGACGATAATCCATATTCGGAAGTTTCTTGGTTGCAACTTGGTCTGTTGTACAATCACAAAAAAATGTATGACGAAGCTATAAATGCGTTGGATTACGTGCTCGCGATTAATCCTAACTCTATTGTTGGTCATGCTAACAAAGCAGTTTCATTGGAAGAATTAGGAGAATACAATAAAGCAATAGAAACACTAGAAGAAACATTAGAATTTGATGATTCGCCAGCTGTTACGCATATGAAAATTGGTGAATTGTACGAAAAGTTAGAGAAACCACAAAAAGCATTAAAAGCTTATCATATTGCGATAAAAGAAGATCCACAATTGGATAAAGTTTGGGCAAAAGCAGCTTCGCTTTACAACAAATTAGAAAATATTGAAGAAGCCGAATATTACATTCAGCGTGCAATAGAATTGAATGGTGATAGTTACGAATATTATACAGATTCAACTTACTATTTTCTGAAACAAATGAAGTTTGAGGAAGCTATAAAAAACCTTTCGAAATTGGTTCAATTAAAGCCTTTAGTTTTCCATACTTGGTTTGCTTACGTCGAAACTTTAATTGCTGTTGGCGAATACGAGGAAGCGATTGCAGTCTTATTAACAGGCGCTTTGAAGAATTTTAATCGTGCCGAATTTTTCTATCAATTAAGCAATGTTTATTATATTACAGAGCAAGATCAATTAGGAAATGAAGCGTTGCAAAATGCATTAAGTTTGGATCGAAATTTAAAAGATTCAATGATTGAATACTATCCGATTTTAGAAGAAAAAATCAATCAAATTTCTGGAAATAACGAATAAAAATATAATTCTTAAGCCATCTTTTTTAGATGGCTTTTTTCTTCACAGTAAAATAACACAGGTTTATACAAAAAAACTTAACTTTATGAAACTAAACAAGCCTTATGAACTTTATCGCACATCAATATTTATCTTTCGGAAATCAATCGCTTCAAATTGGGAATTTGCTTGGTGAAACTGTAAAGGGAAAACAATATTTAGATTTTCCAGAAGATATTCAGAAAGGCATTTTATTGCATCGTTCGATTGATACATTTACAGATTCTCACGAAACGGTGAAGAAAAGTTCAAGTTATTTTCACGAAACACAACACAAATTTTCACCAATTATTATTGATGTGATTTATGATTATTTTTTGATTAAATATTGGAATAATTATTCTGAAACTCCTTTCGAAAAATTTAAAACAGATTGTTATCAATTATTTAAGGATGAATACAATTCGCTTCCAAAAAAACTACAAGAAACCATTTTTTATTTGCTAAAATATGATTGGTTCGAAAATTATTCGACCATAGAAGGTGTTCAAAAAACATTAAAAGGAATCGGAAGTCGAGCAAAATTTGAGAATAATTTACATCAAATCATTCCCGAATTTGAAAAAAATTATTCTAATCTCGAAACTGATTTTCTATCATTTTTTCCTCAAATTCAAACGCATTGTAAGAACTTTGTATTCGTTGATTCTCAAGTCTAAATTTCATTTTAAGAATTCGATAAAATTCATTAGTTTAGGGCTGTAAACAAACAGAAAACCACAATGGATTTAACTTTTAATAAAAGAGAGGATCATAACAAATTATTACTTTCAAAACTACGCCAAAAACTGAAACAAGTTTACCTTGGCGGAGGTCAAAAAAGAATTGATGCGTTGCATAGCAAAGGAAAAATGTCTGCAAGAGAACGTATTGATTATCTTTTAGACGAAAAAAAACCGAACATTGAGATTGGTGCTTTAACAGGCGATGAAATGTACAAAGAACACGGCGGATGTCCTTCGGGAGGTGTTGTTGTAAAAATTGGTTACATTTCTGGCAAACAATGTATTGTTGTTGCGAATGATGCAACTGTAAAAGCTGGTGCTTGGTTCCCAATTACAGGTAAAAAGAATTTGCGTGCGCAAGAAATTGCGATGGAAAATAAATTACCAATTATTTATTTAGTGGACAGCGCAGGTGTTTATTTACCAATGCAAGATGAGATTTTTCCTGATAAAGAAATGTTTGGTCGAATTTTCCGCAATAATGCAATCATGTCATCAATGGGAATTACTCAAATTTCTGCTGTGATGGGAAGTTGTGTTGCTGGTGGAGCATATTTACCAATTATGAGCGACGAAGCAATGATTGTAGACAAAACGGGTTCTATTTTCTTAGCTGGAAGTTATTTGGTAAAAGCTGCTATTGGAGAAGACATCGACAACGAAACTTTAGGTGGAGCAACAACACATTGCGAAATCTCTGGTGTGACTGATTATAAAGCAAAAGATGATAAAGATGCGTTGGATAGAATAAAATCTATCGTTGGTAAAATTGGTGATTATGAAAAAGCTGGATTTAATCGAATTGAAGCAGCTAAACCTGCTTTAGATGAGCAAGAAATCTATGGTATTTTACCTGAATCTCGTGCTGAGCAGTACGATATGTATGAGATTATTAACAGAATTGTTGATAACTCGGAATTGGACGAATATAAGCCTGATTATGGGAAATCAATCATCTGTACGTATGCGCGAATTGATGGTTGGGCGGTTGGAATTGTAGCTAATCAACGTAAAATTGTGAAGTCTAAAAAAGACGGAATGCAGTTTGGTGGCGTGATTTATTCAGATTCTGCAGATAAAGCAACTCGTTTTATTGCGAATTGTAACCAAAAGAAAATTCCGTTAGTTTTCTTACAAGATGTAACTGGTTTTATGGTTGGATCTAAATCTGAACATGGTGGTATTATCAAAGATGGTGCGAAAATGGTAAATGCAGTTTCGAATTCTGTTGTTCCAAAATTCACGATTATAGTTGGAAATTCTTATGGCGCAGGAAACTATGCTATGTGTGGAAAAGCATATGATCCTAGATTAATTACAGCTTGGCCTTCGGCTCAATTGGCAGTTATGGGAGGTGAACAGGCTGCGAAAGTTTTGTTACAAATAAAAGAAGCCACTTTGAAAGCACAAGGTGTAGAAGTTGATGAAGTGAAAAAGCAAGAACTTTTGAACGAAATTACAGCAAAATACAATGATGAAACAAGTCCTTATTATGCTGCGGCACGTTTGTGGACAGATGGAATTATTGATCCTTTGGATACGCGTAAATGGATTTCGATGGGAATTGAAGCTGCAAATCATGCTCCGATTGAAAAACAATTTAATTTAGGTGTTATTCAAGTTTAGAAAAACAAAAATATTTTTAAAAATAGAAGAGAATCCAATTTTAGGATTCTCTTCTATTTTTTGAATATTGTTTGAAACATGTAAATCAAATCTTCTTTAAAATTCCAATTCTTTACATATTCTACATTAATCTTGACTTTATCTGGCCAAAGAATTTCATCATTATATTTTATCGGATCTTTTACTTTAGACAAAACTTCTTCTTCATTACGATATTTCAATTGAGCAGGTCCAGTAATGCCAGGCTTTACATTTAGCATAATTCGATCTTCACCAATCAATTTATCTGCATAACCAGCAACATCTGGACGAGGACCAACAAAACTCATTTCTCCTTTTAGGATATTAAACAATTGTGGTAATTCATCCAATTTATAATATCGAAGAACCTTTCCTATTTTGGTAATTTGATGTTGATCGGTTGTTATTGTCGATTTAGAAACCCCTTTCATCGTTCTGATTTTATAAATATTGAAAAATCTTCCGTCTTTCCCAACTCTTTTTTGTGTAAAAACGCCAAATTGATTGGTATCTATAGAACTTATGATAATTAACAAAACAATTAATCCCACTAAAAAAATTAGTAGGATTAATGCAAGTATATAATCAAATATGTTCTTTAAGATCATTTCAATTAAAAGAATTTACCTTTAATTCGAGAAGCTAAACGTTTTATTTTTCCGAATGATGAATTATCAAAATTCTCATCTCCCGCAAAATATCCGTAGCCGTAACCGTAACCATATCCGTAACCATATCCGTAACCGTAACCATATCCGTAACCGTAGCCAGTTTTAATTTGGAAATCGTTGAATATAATTCCTACATTCGAAACCTCACCTTCATCATATTTATTAGAAATCGCATTGATAAAGTTTTTCTCCGAATAGTTGTAACGTGTTACATACAATGTACAATCCGCATAACGCATCAAATCGTACGAATCTGTTACCAAACCAATCGGTGGTGAATCTATAATTACAAATTCATATTTCTCTTTCAATTCAGTAAATAATTGATCCATTCGTTTACTCAAAATCAACTCTGAAGGATTTGGAGGAATTGGACCTGCTGTAATAATATCTAAATTTGGTAAAATTGTACGTTGCGTAATTTGATTTAACTCTAAATCACCCGCAACATAGTCTGTAACACCTGTCTTATTATTGATGTTAAAATCATCAAAGATTTTTGGTTTACGTAAATCTAATCCAATCAGAACCGTTTTCTTATCCATAGAACCGATTGAACTCGCAATATTCATCGCGTTGAAAGTTTTTCCTTCGTCTCCAATGAATGAGGTTACCAAAATCGTTTTATTATTTTCTTCAAGTCCTGGATTCTTGTATAAATATTTCAGATTAGAACGAATTGATCTAAACGATTCTGAAATTCCTGATTTTGGATTGTTAATTACAACCAATGGTGAATTATCTCCCAAAGGACCAACTAAACCAATAATTGGAATATGTGTACGACTTGTAATATCTTTTAAAACACGAACTTTGAAGTCTAATAATTCTTTAATCACAACATAAATCAAAGGAATCAATAAACCAATTCCCAAAGCTATTAAATAATTACGCTGCGGATTTGGATAAATAGAACCTTGTCCTTGATTTTTAGCTGGATCAATAATTGTGATATCAGATACAATAGATGCTAAAGATAAATCTGTTGTATTTAATTGATTAATCAACGTTGAATACAATGTACTGTTTAATTCAAATCCACGATTCGCTTCCACAAATTCAATTTCTTCGTAAGGTAAATCTTTCGCTTTGAATTCAGATTCCGCTAACTTAGCATTAATCATTGACAGATCAGTATTCAGCTTTTGTAAATGCGCATTAACTACATTCGAAATATTATTTCTTGTTTTAACTAATTGGCGATCTATTTCTCTAATTTCATCTGTATTAGATTTATAGATTTTAAGCATTTGTTCACGTTGATTTTCAAGACCCTCTAATTGATCGACGTTAGTCATATAATAAGAAACATCTAGACCAGCTATATTAAGTGCAATTAAATTATCAACACTACTCGATTTTTTAGGCATTAAACGATGTAATGCATTAATTTTCTCTTCTACAGTTACACGTTCTTTATCTAATTCAGTAAGTTTACCTAAAAGCTCACCTTTTTTTGAATCGAAATTATAAACTCCTGTTTTCTTCTGTAACTCTTGTAAATTATCTGTCGCACTATCTAATTTAAGTTTAACAGCTGCGATTCGTTCTTGTAAATATTTTCGAGTTTGAAAAGCAGATAGATTTCTTTCTGCTAATTCATTTTCTATTAAAACTTGAATTGAATTGTTTAAAATATCAACTGCTTCATTCAAACTTTCAGCATTTTTTGAAACAGCTATTATACTTGAAATTTTAGATGGATTTGTGACATTAAAACTCTGTACAGCTCTTCCTGTTGCATCTTTGATTGTGACTAATTTAAATGATATTGAACTTTCAGAAAATGGTACATTTGAACGAGTCAACATGATTTTATAGTTTTTACCTACCATCCATTGATTATAATAACCAATCTTAGGTAAATTCAACTCGTCAGACTTTATTATACTATCTTTAGTAAATTGATATAAAGAACCATTTTTGTTTTCAACTTCAAAATAAAAAGAGTTATGATCTTTAGGTTTTACTTTTACATCAACATAAGCAACTTGTTGATGTAAAGTATCAATATGAACGTGAAAAGGAGCATCTAATTTATATATATTAGATTTTTTTAAACGTCCTTCTTCTGTATAATAAATATAAGATTCTGTCCTTTTAACTACTTTTTCGTTATGTATACGAGAAGTTAATGTATACGATAACCCATCGATTTTATTTGCATTTCCTCCCCAAATAAAGTTAATAGAGTTCGAAGCTAATGAATTATTAGCAGAACTATTATCTTTAATTTTAAATGTTGTATTTGCTGTATAAATTTTGTTCAGCTTCCAATTATTAAGATAATAGGCAACTGCTAATGCTATAAGCATCGAGATTATGTATAACGGCCAAGCATTTAACAACCTTGGTATAAGTCTTTCTATATCAATAAAGTCAGATTGTTTTTTCTTACTTTTTTGATCAATAGTTGTAGTTGTGTTTGCCATCTTTAAATTTTATCAAAAAATAAATAAACACCCAAAATTGTTGCGATTGCTCCCATTACAGTAGTTACTACTGTCAGAGGATTAAGTCCTACACCCCATACTTTTTCTTTACGAGGGTTAACAACAATAATATCATTATTTTGAATCCAGTAATACTCTGAATTCATGATTGATTCTTTTGTTAAATCAACATAAACTTGTTTTGTACCATCTAAATCTGTTCTAATAATTCGAATATTTTTTAAATCTGCATAGATGTTATTTGTTCCTGTTTTAGAAAAAGCTTCTAAAATTGTTAAGTCTCTTTTGTTTGCTCTATACGTACCTTGTTGAACCTCTCCTACAATAGTATACTCAATACCTGCCAAGTTAACGTCGATAAAAGTTCCTTTTTCATCATAGATTTTATAAAACTCATCTTGGATTTTCTTACGAGCTTGTTCAATAGTAAGACCTTCTAATTTTATTTTTCCAATACGAGGTAACTCAATTGCTCCGTCTTGTCTTACATACACTCCATTTCCTCCTTGAGTATTATTACCTGAAGTAATAAAATCACTAAGAATTCCCATAGAAGCTCCTGCAGCAGAAGAAATATTAATTAAAATTTGATCATTTTTTTGAATATGATATTCAGGTTTTTCAAAAGAAATCTTACCATTTGCATCTAATTTTAAATTAGGATCTGGTTGAATTAGTTGAACATCTTTTAAAGATATACATGAAAACAAATTCATGATTATCAACAAAATGAAAGTTTTGGTTAAAGTTGATTTTAAGTTAAGCATTTTTATAATGATATTTTTTTATTCTTTTTTAATACTACAGCATATCGTAGAGAGACAACAAAACTAATTGATAAAACAATAAAGATCAAAAATAGTTTATTAATTTCAATATTTCTAAAATAATACCCAATGAATATAAAAAAAATGTTAATAAGTACTAATATTATTGAAGTTTGAATATGAGTAAACCCTAATTTTAAGAATTGGTGATGGAGATGGTTTTTGTCTGCCGAAAATGGACTTCTTTTTCTAAGAATTCGGATTGTAAAAACCGATAAAGTGTCTACGATTGGAATAACAAAAATAAAAAGTAATAAAACAGGTCCTGTTTTTAAACCTAAACTAGAGGTTTCACTAATGTATAAAAAGCGAATTGCCATAAAAGTTAAGATAAATCCTATCACCATAGAACCTGTGTCTCCCATAAATATTTTAAACTTTTTGGACAAATTATATCTTCCAAAACCTAGTAAAACAGCTAATGTACTAACAGCTAATATTCCTATTCCGTAATCAAATATTCTGTAGAATATATAAACAAAACACAAACTAATTACTATACCAATTCCTGAAGCTAAACCATCAATTCCGTCAATTAAATTGAATGCATTTATTAAGACTATGAAAACAAAAATGGTTAAAATAACTCCAATAAAGTAAGGAATTTCATAGATTCCAAATAACCCTGAAAATGACTTAATCATTATACCAGAACCAAAAATGATTAAAATAGTACTTATAATCTGACCATATAATTTTTTATCAGGAGCTACAACTAATAAATCATCCATTAATCCAATAAAAAATAATATTGTAATTGCAGATAAAAAGAAAGAATAGTTAACACCTAATTCAGTTGCAAATATCGATGTTGAAACTACTATTCCAAAAAATAAAGCCACTCCTCCCAAGGTTGGCACTTTATTAACATGAGAACTTCTCTCTCCAGGCACATCCATCAATTGTTTTTTATATGATATTCGTATAATTTTTGGAATCGATATTAATGTAATAAATAAAGCAGAAAAAAATGCTCCAAATATATTAACATATAAGGGAGAGACACTTAAGGTATATAAATAGTCTAATAATTTAAAGTTTTCCATATTTTTTTAATCCATTAATTGCCCAAAAAAAAGTGTAATATGATGATTTGAAAAAATTCATTTTTAAATAATATCTATAAACATTATATTGTTTTTTTGCAATTCGTAATTTATTTCGAGAAACTGAGTTGTTTCGAATTCTATAAATAGCTAAAGATTCATTGATAGCTCTTGCATATTTTATTTTACCTAACAAATCTATCCACATTGCATGATCTTCTCGAAGTTCTACATCTGGAACTGGTATTTTTCCAATTCGTTTTGAATCATATACAGATGTTAACATCGGAATAGGACAATTGTATAAAATTCGATTTCGATCTACTTTATCTACAGCAATAAAATCGACTAACAATGGTTCTAAATTTTCATCAACCCGCTTATAACTTGAATAAACTAACTCTTCATTATTCTCTATTAAATAATTAATTGTAGTTTCTAAAAAATTAGGTAACCACAAATCGTCACTATCGAGAAATGTTATAAATCTGCCTTGTGCTTTATTTAATGCTAAATTTCTAGCATGAGCAGCTCCATTATTTTCTGATTGTAAAATTAATTTTATTCTATTATCATTAAAAGATTTAATTATTTCGACAGATTTATCTGATGAACAATCATCTACAATAATCCATTCCCAATTCTTATAGCTTTGAGATTTGATAGAATTGTAAGTATCAGCTATATATTTTTCTGAATTATAGCATGGTGTTATAATTGATACTATTTCCATTTCCATAATCCGTAAACTGCCTCTTTATTAAAAAATGTTCTATAATTACCAAAATTCGATTTATGTCCCTGTTTAACTTGAAACCAAAAAATCAATAAAATAGTATAAGAAACAAAACTTACATAAATAAAATTCCGTTTAAACTTTTCTCCGTTGAAAGAATACACTAATCTTCCTACTGTAAGCCCTAAGAAAACTAAATAAAATCCTGGTAATCTAATACCAAAAATTCCTTTTCCTAGAAAGAAGTAAAGTAATACTCCAAAAACAAAAAGATTACGGAAATAACAATATAATTTATCTTCTACAGCATATTTATTATAAATAATAATTGAAAGAATTGAAATAATCTTCACGAAATCACCTACTGCTACACCATCACCTTCATTATATAACTGACTTTGATAATCCTCAAACTTATCTTGTCCAATTGGCATATATTGCATAATAACCTCAATAATAGAATTTAATCCTGTATAGAAGCCTATGATAGAAAAAACAACTAACCAACCTATAAATTTTTCATCAAACTTCATTGGAGCAATCCAATAAGCAAGTAAAAAAACAATTATAGATTCATGAAATTGAAATCCAATTGTAATACAAATCAAAAACTTTATTAGGTTACGATCGATTACATAACGTATAGAATAAAGTGCAATTGCATTTGCTAAACCTTGCCTAATATGTACATGCTCTTCGAACATAAAGTTCGGCATCGCATAAATAAATAATACTAAAAAAGGAAATCCTCCGTATTTATAGAAAGTTGTTGTCTTTAGAATAAGAGAAGTTGTTGCAACTATTAATGTAAGCATCCCAAAATCAAAACCATAATCAACAAGTATTTTATTCAGGCCTAAATATCCTTTCTCCATACCTGCCATATAGGCAAAACGACCAAACTCTGACCAATTTACGTAAGCCAATGCATTAAAAGTATCAAAATATGCTACCCAATCAGGGCTCAATGCGTATCCCAATCCAGCAGTTAAACACATTATCACAACAATTAATATATATAATTGTTTACTGACCTTTTTATTAGAAAACTCTAAAAAAGATGCGACAAATAGAAATGCAAATATGAATAAATAAATAAAACTCACTACCGATTAAAATTTAAGTAATAGTTGAGGATAAATCATGGCTAAATGGTAAAAAATTCTTTTTTTCAATGGTAATGAATTTAAATAGTTTTTGTCAAAACGCTTGTAGTTTTTAATTTCTTTTTTTGTTAAGTTATTTGCCTTTAAAAAGTCATTCAAAACATTTAACATTTTACACTTCAAATTTTTATCTTTCACATAAGCCAAATAAGCTAAATACGAATAATAACCTTGTATAATTTGAAAACGCTTTAACTCAGTTGCAAATGTATTGTATTTACTCTGATAAAAATAATTTGTCACCTCATTTACAGCAACAAACATATCCAAACCTTTCTCCGTATGTGTTTTTGTAATAGAATCTTGTCGTTCAAAATACTTATAAAAAGGTTCATTTATTTTAGAAATAATACTCGAATCTAAAACCAATTTCGGAATCAATTCTATATCCTCAAAATGAATTCCTTTTCTAAATAGATGATTCTCGAACAACGATTTTTTGAAGATTTTATTACAAGCAAAGCAACTCATTTCACCAAAAATGGTAAAATCTTCTGCTAAAATTATTTTTTCTGGCAATTGAGGCGATTGCGGTAAATCACGAAATTCTTTACCATTTTCATCAACTTTTACCAAATCACACAAAACAATTTCAGATTCATCTCTTTTCGCCAATTCATACATTTTCTCCAACATCGCTAAATCAATGTAATCATCAGAATCAATAAAAGCAATAAATTCACCTTTCGCTTTATCAATACCAGCATTTCTCGCATCACTTAATCCTCCATTTTCTTTCTGAATAGAAATTATGCGCGAATCTTTAGAAACAAATTCATCAATAATTTCTTGCGAATTATCCTTAGAACCATCATTCACAACAATCACTTCAATATCTTTCAACGTTTGATTCAATATCGAATTTAAACATTTCGAAAGATATTTTCCGGTGTTATAAACTGGTACAATGACGGATATTTTAGGCTGAATTGACATTATATTTTATCAAAAATTGATTCGTATTGTTGAATTATTTTTTCTTTACTAAATCGAGAATGAATACTTTCAATAATTTGTTCTTCTGAATGATTCTCTTGCAAAACTTCTTTAATTTTTTCTGCAAAACCCTTCGAATTTTCAATTGGAAAAATTTCTGCATTAATGCCTTCTTGCACAATTTCATTGATTCCTCCTGGACAATTATTTGTCAAACTATAAGTTCCACAAGCTCCAGCTTCCAACAAAACATTCGGAAAACCTTCGTAACGAGAAGAAAGCACAAACAAATCTGCATTCTTTAAATAAACAAATGGATTTGAAACTTTTCCTTTAAACGTTACATTATTTAAACCTAACTCTCCTTTTTGTTGAGCTAGTTCATCTTTAAAAGCTCCATTACCAAGAATCGTTAAATGTATATTTTCTCCTTTCAATTCATTCATCACATTCAATAAAAGATCAAAACCTTTTCGTGGTGAAAGATTTCCTATTGCCACAATATTTTTATAGCTCATGTTAAAACCAACATTAACACTTTCTATTTTTAATCGATTAATCAAATCAAAATCAACAGGATTATTAATTTTCACAATTTTATTTTCCGAAATTCTAAAATTCTCAATCAGATCATTTTTCATGTCGTCGCTTTGTGCAATAATCTGATGAAAATTATTATAAAATCGATAAAAGAATAAAATTTCTTTACGTTTTACATGTTTAGAAACCACATTTGTTTCTCTTGTGATAAACTTAGTTTTAGGAAACAACGAAATAATTGGTGATAAAAAAGCCGAAATTTCTCCCCAACCTGTAAAAACGATTTCTGGTTTCAACTTTTTAATCAACGGAATAATTTTGAAAATCGAATAACGAATACGAGAAACCTTTAATTCAATAATTTCAACATCATCTTTCAAATGATTCAAATAATAACCTTCTTTTTTGAACAACACCAATTTTGGACAGAATTTTGTTCGATCTAATTCATTACAAAGCGTTGTAATTACTCGCTCCGCACCTCCTTGATTAAGATCTGGCAATATGAAAAGTATTGTTTTCAAAAAATTTTAATCAATTCTATTATTAATATAACCTTCCGTTGCTTTTTCGTTCGAAATAATTTGCATTGGATTTCCTGTCACAATCGAATTATCTGGTACGTCTTGCGTTACATAACTGTTTGGCGCAATCAACACGTTATTTCCAATTGTAATTCCACCAACAATTACGGCATTTGTACCGACCCAAACATCATCTTTCAAAATTGGAAAACCTTTCAATTTTCCTCTATTTGTCTGTCCTAACGTTACGCCATGCGCTATATTGCAATTTTTTCCTATTTTACATTTCGGATTAACAACAACAGTTCCCCAATGACCTAAATTTAAACCTGCTCCAATTTCTGTTTTTGCAGAAATTTGATAGCCATATTTAATCGAATAACGACGCAGCAATAAACGATAAATCAATCCTAAAGGATGTTTTGTAGAATATTGTTGAGCTTTTCTTAAACAATAAATAAAACGAAAACCTGGACTTATAAAGCCTTTCAAAAAAGGAGAATTCGTCCAATATCCAAAGTTTCGATAAAAATCTTTCTGAATAATTGTCTTCATAATTTAGTTTAAATATTTTTCAATTGAATTTACTGCATTCCCCAACTCAAAAGGTAATGTTTTTCCTTCAATGATTTGTTGATATTTATGGGCAATTTCAGGATTTTGAATAAAATATTTCATTCCATCATAAATTGCTTCCTCTTCATTATGGATAATATACCCTAATTCGCCATCATTCAACATTTCTCTAACTCCCGAAACATCTGTTGCTATAATTGGTTTTGCTAAAACCATCGCTTCAAACAAAACTGTTGGGTAACCTTCGTAACGAGAGGATAAAATATAATAATCTGCCTGAACAAAATAGGGATAAGGATTTTCTTTGAAACCAATCAAATGTGCAGTTTCTTCAACTCTTAATTCTTCAACCAATTTTTTGATATTCGGAAAATCGTAACCGTCACCAACAATCCAAACTTGATGTTGAAAACCTTCGTCTAGCAATTTGCGATGCGCTCTCAGTAGACGATCAAATCCTTTTTGTGGAAAAACTGTTCCGATTGAAACAAATGTTAGTTGCTCCTTTTTTTTCTGAATCTCACAAGGTTCTAATGCTGACTTTTTAATTTCACTGACATCAATAGGATTATAAATTCGAACCACTTTTTGTTTTTGTTCATCTGAATTTGCTAAACCTAAAAATAATTGATTAATCTTTTCTGAAATCACTAGAATTTGATCAAACTCGAAAAAGTTTTTCAATCGTTTTGTTGTATATTCAGGAATATTCGACAAATCATTGTGAATCCAAACTATTTTTTTAGAAGATTTAATCGGAGAATTCAAGATTTCATCTGCCATTCCATGAATTGCCGCAAACTCTATATCGTATTTTTTATTCGGTAAAATAAATTTGTAAAGCAACTTTGGAAATGATGACAAAATCTTTTGATAAATCACTCGAAAAGCTTTTTTCGGAATATCCTGCGGACGATTTGTCGTAATCATTTCACCTTTATTCAAATAATAGATATTAATCCAAGACGGCACATCTTTGAGATATTTACCTGAATAAAGGTTTAACAATAAATCTATTTCGTATTTTTCTGCTGGAAGATTTTTGAGAAAAGTGACCAATACTTTTTCAGCACCTCCATGACGAAGTGAGCCAATACGTATTAATATTTTCTTTTTAGCTGACATTATTTCGCAGTCGATTTTCGTTTATATAAATAGAAATCTCTACCAGAAGGCTTGAATTTGTATATTTTGTCTAAAATAGGATTGTCAGATTTTGCTACATCTGCAACCTTAAATTCTTTGATCAATTCGTAATCATTATAAATGGATTTATCGGCCAATTCTCCTTTGAACATTGGCTTGAAATCTTCTAAAATATATTTCGGTTTTGCTTTATTGATAAGATTAGAAAAACCTACTTCTTTTCCATTTTTCACGATATTTTCTTCGGTTAATCTTTTATCAACCAACCCAACGTAATCAATTACTTTTAACTTAGAAAAATAAGGAATATAACCTGCTGGTTCTAGGAATATATAATTGTCTTTATTAGGCTCAATTGAATCTAAATACAAACCTATTTTACGTGCATGATTCCATTCTCCATGTCCTGTTGCAATAGAATGAACAGCTTGATAAGCTGTAAATGGAATAAAAAAGACGATAAAATAAGCAATTGATAATGATTTGTACTTTTCCGAATCTAAAACGATTAATATAATAGGCAAAAACAAACAGATTTGAGGAATCCAATAATACCAATCGAACCATGAGTTAGCCGCACCAAAAATGATGGTTTTTACAACTCCAAACAAGAATAAAAACGAAACTACTTTTCGTTTATCAACATTCCATTTTTTGTTTAATACAACCAAACAAACCAACGAAATTATAAATAATAAAATCGTTGAAAAGTTAAAGATAGATGTTGGAAATTTTATCATTCCAAAATAATTCGGCCCAAAGAATTTGAATTCAGTCCAGCGTTCTAATAATGTAGGATTTACGTAATTATTCTTTTTAGAAGTGATCGTGTTATTCACAATTTCTCCGAAGTAAAACCAGTTGAAAGCTACTGTAGACAAAACGGCTAAAATACCACCAATCATCAATGCGTTATTCCATTTACGTTGTTGAATTACATCATAAATAAATAACAATCCTAAGAAAATACAGGTGTCAATTCTAGTCCAAAGAATTAGGATCGGCATCAATATAAATGCCCAATTTTTTCTTTCTACAAAACCATATTTGATTAATGCCATATAGAAAAAGAAAAGCATTCCGAATTCCATTCCTAAAATTGACATTTTTATAGCAGGTGGTAAAAAACTAACAAATAAAATGAATAAAATAATCTTATTTGTTGAATTGAAAAATAGTTTTCCAAGCCAATATATACCAATTGTCAGTAAAATTGTATTAAAAATAAGAAGCGGATAAATGAAATTTCCTTCGCCAAAAATAGATTGAAAAATGACTCCAACAAAAACATATAAATGTGTTGTAGATGCTGATATTTTTTCGGCTCCGTTATAGCCGTAGACACCATACTCGATAATATTTCGAGCAACACGCCACGAAATTAAAGCATCTTCTTGTATATGGTGAGTAAAGAAAAAGATAGATTTTAGAAGTAAAATCAAAATTGAAGCAATCAGAATTTTACTTTTATTCAAAGAATCTTTCATAGTTATAGTTTGGTCGTGCAAATATAGTTTTATTAATTAAAATATCTAAAATTAGATTTTGTAGCAATCGAAAACATTGCTTCATCACCTTTTGTATCACCAAAAGCTATGATTTGGTCATATAAAGACAAATCAATCTCTTTCTCGATTCTATTCTTTTTTTCTTGATAATTACAATTTGGTGAAGCAAATTTCCCTGTAAAAAAACCTTGTTCATCATATTTTGCTTTGGTACAAATTAGTCCCATTTCATAATAATCAGCAAAAGGTTGAATCCAAAAATCGACAGAAGCTGAAACGATAAATTTGTCATTATAATTACTTAATGATTTAATATATTCATCAGCTTTTAAATAAATTAATTCTTGATGATTTTTTTCGAAATAATTTTGAGCTAATTGATTAATTTCAACATAAGATTTTCCTTTCAAAAATTTCGAAATAAACATTTCTTTTACAAAACTAGCATCAATTATCTTTAATTCTGAAACGACAAATAATGGAATAAATATCAGATAATTAAAGAAGTAAACTTTAGGAAAAGAGAATTTTAAAAAATCGAATAAGGTATCTTTACAAGTTAAAGTACCATCAAAATCAAAAAGGTATAAATTACGATTCATTACATTTTCATCTTTTTGAAAATAAATTCAGGAACATTTCGAATTATCATCATAATTCCCCACCACAAAAACGTTACATAAACAACATTTTTCTTTTTGACATAAGCTTTATAAATAATATTAGCCGCTTGGTCTGGTTGAGCTGTTAATGGTTTTGGTGTTTCGATATCAGCTGTCATTTGTGTATCCATAAATCCTGGAATAACCGTCATTACATGAACTTTTTTATGAAATAAATAATTTCTCAAACCAGCTAAATAAGCTGTAAATCCAGCTTTTGCTGATCCATAAATAAAATTGCTTTGACGACCACGTTCTCCAGCTACAGACGACAATCCAATGATAGTTCCCGAACCTTTTGCTTCGAATTTCTGCGCAAAATGATTAATTAAGACAATTAATTTTGAGTAATTAACTTCTACTATTTGTTTCGTATTCCAATCATCGTATAAACCTTCTTCCGAATTTTTTCCTAAATATCCCGCAGCACAAAATAATAATTCAGAATCGATATGAGCAATTAAAGAATAATCATTTTCTTTTGTTAAATCGAAATGAACAATCTCGCATTTTTGCTCATATTTTGCATAAAAATGTAGTGCTAATTTCTTTGTTTTTTCGATGTTTGATGTAAATAAATAAACCATCGGAAAACGTTTACCTTCTTTCAAAACCTTTTCTACAAAAGCTATTGCTACATCAGAATTTGATCCTATTACTATCATTTTTGTTTAAATCTATTGATACGTTCGTTTTGCATCGACTCGAATTTTGGAGAATCGATATGTTGTAAATAATCTGTCAAAGCAGGATTAGACATCGCGTCTTTTGTCCGGTAAATATGTCCTCCATAATCCATCACAATTTTATCTAAACTTGCAATTAATTTTTCTAATTTATTATTCACTTTAAAGTCTAAAGCCAATGTGTATCCTTTCATTGGAAACGAATTATAAGCTTGTGAATTATTATCTCCAAATAATTTTAAAACAACCAGAAAAGAACCATTTCCACTCTCAGCAATCGTTTCTAAAACTCTACGCATTCCTTCTTTACCTGTTTCTTTTGGAATCACAAATTGATATTGAATAAAACCATTTTTTCCATAAATACGATTCCAATTATGCACTGCATCTAATGGATAGAAAAATGTTTCGTAATCCACATAATTTTTCAAATGCTTTTTACCTTGTTTATTAAAATATAACCAATTAAAAATTTTGATTGATAAAGGATTCAACGCGAAATTTGGAAAGAAAAATGGAATATTTAAATTTAATTTTTTCTTAATTTTTAAAGGTTTCTTTTTAAATTTTTGAGGTAATTCATCTAAAGTTGCATGTTCGCCACGCAACATAATCGATTTTCCCAAAGAAGTTCCTTTTTGTAAACAATCTAACCACGCAACATTATACGTCCAAGATTCTGAAGATTCAAATAACTCGAAAATTTCATCTAAATTCTTTGCTTGAATAGCTTCATTTTTGATATATGCTGACTCAATTTTTTTCAACACAAATTTAGCTGAGATAACAACTCCTGTTAATCCCATTCCACCCACTGTTGACCAAAATAAATCTGTATTTTCATTTCTTGAACATCTCAAAATGTCACCATTATCAATCATCAAATCAAAATGAATTAAATGATCCGAAAAACAACCATCAATGTGATGATTTTTTCCATGAACATCTGATGCAATTGCGCCTCCAACTGTAATAAATTTTGTACCTGGCGTTACCGAAATAAAATATCCAGCTGGAATAGAAACTTCTAAAATATCTGATAATAAAACACCAGATTCTACTTCAATTATTCCATTCTCACGATCAAAATCGACAAACTTATTCCATTTAGAAGTTGAAATAATAGTATTTTGTAATGAAGCATCTCCGTAACAACGTCCATTTCCTCGAGCAATTACCTCTTCATTTGAAAGAATTGCTTCCTGAAATTCTAAAATTGTGGTTGGCGATACAACATTGGCTTTTATAGATGGATAAAGTCCCCAATTGGCTACTGGAGATAGTTTTTTATTTTCCATGATTAAAATAAATCAATAATACATAACTGATTCCCCATAACATAATTAGAATTTGTAAAAAATGATCTTTAAAAATTAATTTAGTTGGAGATTCTGTTCTTGAATAAACAAATGTCTGTTGCAAATAGCGCAAAACCGCAGCAAAAACAAAGACAAAGGTATAAATAATATAATGATGAAATTTGGTTTGAGTATCAGGCGAAAGGATGAACATCATATAACAAATTACAGCGACGGTACAAGTGATTGCCAATGCAGAGTTAAGAAAATTGAGATTATAGCCATCCAACGATTTTCTTGTAATTCCTTGTAAATCGGCGTTAATTAATTCCCCTCTACGTTTTCCTAAAGCTAAAATTAGTGCCAAATCAAATACTAACAAAGTTGTCCAATCCGTTACAATTAAACTAGTCATATAACCACCAACAAAAACTCTTAGTAAGAATCCAAATGCTATAATCATCACATCAAGAATTGCAATTTGTTTTAACTTGAATGAATAAGCCAAATTCATAAAAAAGTAAATTCCAACAAGAATTGCGACCTGTTTATTTCCAAAAAAATAAATCAGAATTGATGTTACAATGACTAAAATAACAAATAGAATTAAAGCATTTTGCTTCGCTATTTTACCACTTGCCAATGGTCTATTTTTCTTTTCGGGATGTTTTTTATCTTTTTCAATATCGACATAATCATTGATAATATAAATACTACTTGCCACAAACGAAAAGATTAAAAAGCCATAAAACGACTCAATAAACAAATCGATATTCAATAAATTTCCCGAAAAAAATATTGGTAAAAAAACAAATAGATTTTTTACCCATTGGTTAACTCGTATAAGTTTTAAATAGTTTAGCATTTTATTTTAATATTCTTTTGTAAAGTTTTATTAATTTTTTTTCAAAAAACTTATAACAAACTAATCCAAAAACGATAACAAATATAATTACAATAACAGGAGAGAAATATCCTAATTTGAAATTTTCATTTAAGTATTTCACAAAAACTACTCCTAAGTGATAATGAATTAGATACATACAATAAGAAGCTGCACCAATTTTTAATAAAAAGGGTTGTTCTAAAAATTTTAATTTTTCTGGTTTATACACAAAAAGTAATATAAAAATAAAAACAGAAACAGAAAATACAAGAATGCCAGAATTTAATTCTTTTAAAACAGATAGTCCTAATAAAAATATAATTATGTATAAAAATTTTTTATCTTTTGTTTGATAAAGTCTAAGTAAAAACATTCCTATAATAAACCAAATACATTCACTAAAAAGAGCTAAACATCTTGCGACAAGTCTATAATAATCGAGTTGAGATTCTGAAAAATAATTTAATAAATATGGACGTGCTGAATGAGA
>NZ_JAOCHX010000041.1:0-26329 GCF_029843245.1 Empedobacter sp. GD03739
TTTTTTATTTAAATACTACTACAAGTAATACCAAAATAGATATTACAATAAGTACATCTACAAATTTAATTCTAAAATTACCAATTCCAAAACCTCTTTTTGTAGCATAATTTTTCTTTGATGACATTATAAATTCCAATTTCTAAAAGAAATACTAAAAGTGTGCCAATTATCTATCAAAATCTAATTTTTTATAAGTTGATGATAATTTAGAATCATAGGATTAAAACCATTTGACTAAAAATTTTAATTTCATGATCCTCAAATTCTTTCCCAATAGCATCAGATGTAGCAGTAATTAGTTCAGGTTAAAAAACATCCCTTTTTAAGTATTAATATATTAACAGTAAATATTTTTACATTTTAAAAAATTATCATATAAATTATAATTTTCCAACAACTTATTATGTTGTAAATTTGCCTTATGCTAAACAACGATACAATTTGTGCATTGGCAACTGCCAATGGAATGGGCGCTATAGCGGTTATTCGTATTTCTGGACCAGAATCAATTTCTAAAGTTGCTCAGATTTATCAATCAAAATTTAATGCCACTAAATCTTTGAATGATGCCGAATCGCATACCATACATTTGGGTTATGTGATGAATGGAGATACCATTGTTGACGAAGCCTTATTTTCTATTTTTAAGAATCCATATTCGTATACAGGCGAAGATGTAGTAGAAATTTCGACACATGGATCAATTTATATACAACAAAAAGTATTAGAGCTTTTAAATAAAATAGGCATTCGAAATGCCAATCCAGGTGAATATACTTTCAGAGCCTTTTGGAATGGTAAAATGGATTTAACACAAGCAGAAGCTGTTGCTGATCTTATTTCTTCGGATTCTAAGGCTTCGCACGAAATTGCTATCAAACAAATGCGTGGAGGATTCTCTAATCAAATCAAAGATTTAAGAGAACAAATGATCAATTTTGCAGCTTTGATGGAATTAGAATTGGATTTTTCTGAAGAAGATGTTGAATTTGCAGATCGTACACAATTTTATGATTTATTGAATAAATTACAATCCATCTTAAAACGTTTAGCTGATTCTTTTGCTTTTGGAAATGTTATCAAAAATGGAGTACCAGTAGCTATTGTTGGTGCGCCAAATGCAGGGAAATCTACTTTATTAAATGCATTATTAAACGAAGAACGCGCCATTGTTTCGGATATTGAAGGAACAACACGTGATACGATAGAAGAAACTATTTACATCGACGGCGTTGGGTTCCGTTTTATTGACACAGCTGGTATTCGTGAAGCAGGAGATACGATAGAACGTATTGGAATCGAAAAAACCTTTGAAAAAATAGACAACGCTTCGATTATTATCTATTTGTATGATGCCAATATTACTGCTGATAACCAAATTGCCAATCAATTGGATGACTTGCAACGTAGAGGAAAAATCTTGTTTAATGTTGCGAATAAAATTGATGTAACGAATAACGAATCGGCTATCTCAGCAGCTATCAAACAAGAATTTAAAGATGTTGTTCATTTAGAAATCTCGGCAAAAGATCAGTTTAATATTGATGCATTGAAAGAAAATCTGATTCATCAGATTAAATTAAAAGGAACAAATCAGGATGACACAATCGTTACTAACTCTCGTCATTTAGAAGCGTTGCAAAATACACTTTCTCAAATTGGAAAGATCAAACAAGGTATGGACATGGGACTTCCTGGAGATTTGTTAGCCATGGATATCCGTGAAGCTTTGACTTATTTGGGACATATCACAGGTGAAATTGATGTGGATCAGGATATTTTAGGGACCATATTTGGTAAATTTTGTATCGGGAAGTAGTTATCTTTCTTTTGTTTGTTAACTACCTATAAATGTTATATTTAAGAGCAACTATGTTGCTCTTTTTTGTTGCCTAATTGCTTTATTTTGATTAAATTTGATGTACAGTTGTTGCCCAAGCATCAAGTTTGTTGCCCAAAGCACATCAAAATTATAGTATGGAGAAATGATGCACCAACTAGCTACATCAAGCTACTTTGTGCTACAATTAGCAACATTATGAGTACGAACATCAAAATACCAAAATTCTGCCAATTCTGTGGACAAGCCTTTGTTGCCCAAACCACCACTACTCGCTATTGTAGCCACAAGTGCAATTCTAGACACTATAAGCAAATCAAGAAAGAAGAAAAAATAAGAGCCACATTAAGTGAGCAAATTCAAAATGCAAGTTCTGCAAATCCCGAAACCTTGCAAAGTTTGCAAACCCTACAAAAACTCCCAATCCAAACAACCAACTTTATCAATCTTAGAGATAAAGAATTCCTAAGCGTACAAGAAGCCGCTATTCTTTTAGGTGCTAGTCGTTGGACAATTCAAAGAATGATTAATCGTAACGAATTAAAAGCCTCTAAAATTGGGAGAAGAACAATAATAAAACGTACCGAAATCGATAATCTTTTTAAATGATGAATTATGAAAGTATCTTTAAGACAACGCAAAAAGGGCAACAAAATAACCTTGTACCTTGACTATTACGACAAAGGCAAACGTGAATACGAATATTTAGGTTTGTACCTAACACCTGAACCAGAAAAAGGAAGTTTGACTAAAGCCCAAAAAGATGAAAATAAAAAAATCTTAGAGTTAGCAGAAAGTATCAGAAGCAAAAGACACTTAGAAGCACAAAATCAAATTTATGGTTTTAGAGATAAGGAAAAGCAAAAAGGAAATTTCTTAACATACTTTGAAGCACTAACAGAAAAGAAGAAAGCCAGCGTAGGTAATTATGGCAATTGGGATAGTACCAAAAAACATTTACAAGCGTACGATCCAAAAGGTGTTTCATTTGAACGATTAGACAAAGACTGGTTAGAAGGTTTCAAAGATTATTTAGATAACGTAGCCATTACTAAAACAGGTGAACCTATATCTTTAAATACAAAATACTCTTATTTCAATAAAGTTAGAGCCGCATTAAAGCAAGCATTAAAAGAAGGATTGCTAACATACAATCCAGCCGAACAAGTTCAACCATTTCCACAAGATGAAGTTCAAAGAGAATTTTTATCTTTAGAAGAAGTTCAAACTTTAGTGCATACACCTTGTAAGAATGAAACACTAAAACGTATGTTTTTATTCTCGTGCCTTACAGGATTGCGTTGGTCAGATATTGAAAAGCTAAAATGGTCAGAGGTACAATATTCAGAACAGTTAGGTAATTTCTTACGCTTCAAACAACAGAAAACCAACGGTGCAGAAATGCAACCTATTTCCGAAGATGCTCGAACATTTTTAGGCGAAGAAGGTAATCCAAAAGATAACGTGTTTACAGGGTTTAAATATGGCAATTGGAACAAAACCTTATTAAAAGATTGGATGACCGATGCAGGTATCAAAAAGCACATTACATTCCATTGTGCAAGACATACTTACGCTACATTACAATTAACGCTGGGTACTGATATTTACACCGTATCGAAGTTGTTAGGACATAAAAACCTATCCACAACCGAAATATACACTAAGGTTATTAATGAGAAAAAGATTGAAGCCGCTAACAAAATAAAACTGAACCTTTAATTATGGATTTGATTGTATATAGAAATATCCTTTATGGAGTTTTAAAACCTTGGCAACAAGACGATGCGAACGAAAAGTTTTTTAGACAAAATCTAAATCCAGACTTTGTCAATCCAGCTGATCCTTCAACATTTTACGAAGCCTTGAAAGAGCTTTTACCGACTTATCGTGAATTGTACGATGAAGATGGATTAGAGGTGTATGAAACTCAACCAGATACAGAGGTAGAGTATACAATCAAAAAGCCAATGATTAATATTCAGTTGCAAGAACCATTTTCTGCTACAAGTAAATTCTATTATTACTTATTACAGAATGAAACGACACGAATCAGTAACAGAATTTACTATTGCTTCAATAAAGACATTAACGAAACCAACAAAAAGGAATTAATCCAAAATGTTATAAAATCTTGTAAAGATTTACTTTTAAGAATTGGCACAGACAAGAGTTTATATCCTACGGATAAATTAACAGATTATGTAATCGACCTATTGGTTAAATGTATCGTTCGTTTACTAAAGGAAGTCGAATTACTTTATCCTTCCTATACCAATCAAATAAAAACAGAGCAATACGAGATATTCTCTGAATTGCTTCACGATCATTTCGAATCTTTCGAAACGGATACTACCACACCAACATTCCAAGAGGCTAAAAATGCTATACTTCAGATTGATGACTTTAAACTCGAAAAATCAGACAAACTATCTTTTGGCTTCAATGGAAATAAAGAAAGTCTTAAATCTGTAATAATGGCTTTAAATAGAGAGGTATATCTTTTAAATGAAGATAAAACCTCATCAGATGATTTATTAAGTGTGCTTACCTCTAAAGATTTAAAAATTGGTGCGCCACAAATTCATTTAGATTGCGAAACCACTCAATTTGCTTATATCGTTGATAAATTAAAATCACATTTTCATAACCTTACACCTACAAGTATCGAGAAAACCAATTTGTTTTATTCTAAAAAAGGCACACTATTAAAAAGGAATAATTTATATAAAAACAACAGCAATTATCCTAAAGAACAAGATACCATTGATAGAATTATCAAACAATTATAAATAAAAACAGTAAGATGAGTAAGATGTCTTAGTAAGACGTTACTATCTTACTTTTTACCCTTTTATTTCTCTAGAATTTTGACTCATAACATTAAAATATAGCGTTATGAGTTCAGAAAATTTAATCCTAGAAAAGCTTGCTCAATTAGAAGGTAAAATTGAGGAGCAAAATTTATTGCAAAAAGAAGTATTAACGTTTAACGATGTGTGTAAGTATTTAGACATAAGTTCTTCACACCTTTACAAACTAACTTCTCAAAAGCAAATTCCACATTTTTGTCCACAAGGGAAAAAACTCTATTTCAATCGTACCGAAATAGACCAATGGTTAATGCGTAACAGGCAAGAAACTACGGAAGACATCGAAACAGCTGCAGCTAATTATTTAATCAAAAACAAACGTAAATAATGATGAGCTTTTATAGATTTTCCGAAGAAGAGGTTCAACAGATTATGGATCGTTTAGATCAATTATCTATCGAGGTTAAAAAGAAACAACGTACCGAACCCGACCAAGTCTTTTACGATAATCAGGAGTTTCTCCAGATTATGAATATTAGCAAACGTACTGCCGCTTATTGGCGAACCGAAAACATTATTACCTATTCACAAGTAGGCAATAAAATCTACTACACTTTAGCCGACATCTTAGAGCTATTGCAACGTAGTAAAATTCCAGCTAACAATTCCATTAACCTTAAATCTATTAACAATGACTAGAGTATCAATTTTCCAAAACTTCAATAATCCTGTACAAACCATTACATTACAGGATTTAATCTCAAACATCAAAACAGGTACATACCAAGAAGATGTAAACACCATTCGTATGGCTATTGGAATGGGAAAACCCGAAAGAGCCGATGAATTAAAAAAGAACCTTTTAGCTTTCACGCCATCAGCAACCTATTCTGGTGGCAGAAAGAAAGAGTTTATTCAAGAATACAATCAAATCATTCATTTAGATTTTGATAAAATTGATGAAGAAGATTTAATTCAAATTACTACACAAACCGCATCTATTTCGTATACCTTAGCTTGTTTCAGAAGTCCAAGTGGTAATGGTTTAAAAGTATTTATTCAAGTAGATAGCCTAGTACAACACCACGACTTAGCATACAAACAAGTACAAGAATATTACGAAAAGCAATTAAGTATTAATGCTGATCCTAAGTGTAAAGATGTTACAAGATTGTGTTTTGTATCGTTTGATGAAAACGCATATTATAATCCATTAGCTACAATATTTGCTGTCAATACTGAAGCTAAAGAAAAAGTTGTCAATCAATCGGTACAAATGACGAGTAGTAATGCAGATGATGTATTTCAATATTGCGTAGAATTTACAAATAAGATTATCCAATTCGAAAAAGGCAATCGCAACAACTATGTATATCAGTTAGCGTGTAATTTAAACCGTAAAGGCATAAATCAGTTAGATGCAGAACAATTCATTTTGCAAAACTTTCATCACGAAAATCAAAAAGAATTCATCAAATCTATTGAAAGTGCATACAGAAATCAAGCACACGAGTTTGGTACATTTGCAAATACTGCAAACTTTGTAAACTTGCAAAAAGACAGTCCACCTGATAAAGAACCAGTGTATGATGAGGTAGATTATCTTAAAACCACACCCACAATTCCTGCTCATATCGTCAATTATTTACCCGAATTATTAATTGAGGGTTGCGAAGCGTTTAAGGATAACGAACGCAAACGTGATGTATTTCTTACAGCTGGACTAACTATTTTAAGTGGTTGTTTACCCAATGTTACAGGTATCTACCATCAAGAAAGAGTGTACCCGCATTTGTTCTCATTCATTATTGCTCCTGCAGCAAGTGGAAAAGGTGTGCTTAAAAATGCCAAACGTTTAGGCGATAAAATACACGAACGTTTTGTGAATAAATCGAACGAAGCTAAAAAAGCATTCGAAATAGAAAATGCAGAATACAAAACACTATTAGCCAAACGCAAAAAAGACGATGCTATTCCCGAAAAACCTGTTGAGCCAAAATTCAATTTATTGTTTCTACCTGCCGATACCAGCCAAGCAATGATGATGAAAATGCTTCAAGACAACGATGGTAAAGGCATCATTTGCGAAACAGAAGCCGATGCAATGAGTGGTGCAAACAAACAAGACTGGGGAAATTACTCGCATATTATGAGAGCAGCTTTTCATCACGAAAAAATTTCAGCAGCTCGTAAAACCAATAATGAATTATTAGAAATTCCGAATCCTCAATTAGCCGTTTCATTATCAGGTACTCCCGCACAAGTGCCCAAATTAATTCAATCAGCAGAAGATGGTTTGTTTAGTAGGTTTATGTTCTATGCCTTCAAAAATGAAATTATATGGCAAGACCCATCACCTAAAAAAGGAGGAATTATTTTCAACGATCATTTCGAAAAGTTATCCAACGATGTGTTACAGGTATATGATTTTCTAGACCAACACCCTACCGAAGTACAATTAACGCCCGATCAATGGCAACAATTAAATGTAGTTTTCAGTAAACTATTAACCAATACCGTATTATTCAATAGTGATGATACCTCAAGTATTGTTTTCCGTTTAGGATTAGTATTGTATCGTTTCTGTATGATTTTTACTGCCTTGCGCAAAGTGGAAAATGGCGATTGTTCAGAAGTGGTGGTTTGTACAGATGAAGATTTTTTAGCAGCATTAGAATTGATAAATGTATATCTAAATCATAGCATCTTAATGTTCAATAATCTAGCAAGTCAGTCAGAACCGATTACCTACAAAATGGGCAATAACAAAAAAGCTTTTTACGAAGCATTACCACAATCATTCCAGCGTAAAGAAGCAATAGAATTAGGTGCAAAACACAGTCTATCAGAACGTTCAGTAGATGATTTTCTTAAAAATTCTGTACCCAAATTATTGTCAAAAATTAAAACAGGATGTTATGAAAAAGTTTAGTTTACTATTTCCATTTTTAATATATTTGAATTTTAACATTTTCTATTATCCTCCATGAATACTTGTAAAGATAAAATAGTTAGTTTTTTAAATTCATATCCTAGAAATCGGTTGATAATTAGTAAGAACCATTTCAATCTGAAAGAAATAAATTGGATGGATATTGGGAAATTATTAGCATTGGAATTAAGTAATTTGGATAAGAAAAAAATAGTTTTCAAAATCAATCAATTACTTGATGATATTATAGTAAAAAACAAAACTCAGCATAAGGAATTCGGTGAAACAATTGCAATTGAAAATATCGGATTACTCCTTGAACCTGAATTGAAATTTAACGTAGAAAAATTTTTATCAGATTATTCTCAAAACAATACATTGATATTAAAATGGGAAGGAGAAATTGATACCAATCAACTTTATTTCCTAACAAAAAATGATAACCATAAAATAGACTTAAATAACATAAGCCACATCGTAATATGAAATACAATGAACTAATTAGTTTTGAACCCATAACAGAAGTTGTTAAGTTCAACAGAACTAATGAATCAGCATACCAACAGAATCTTGTAAAAACATTCGTTTTCTCATCTACCTTCAAAGATATACTTATTCCTTTGATGGTCCGCAATCTAGATTTAGAATATACAGAAGAAAGCTTCGGTTTACAAGTTGTAGGTAACTACGGTACCGGTAAATCACATACCATGTCTTTAGTTTCTTTGATTGCTGAAGATGAATCCTTAGTAGAATTAGTACAGGACGAAAAAGCTAAAAACGAACTAAAAAAGATTGCAGGTAAATTTAATGTTCTACGATTTGAATTAGGACATACAATTTCCTTATGGGAGATTGTAACATACAAATTAGAGGAGTATTTAGAATCAATTGGGGTATCATTTTCTTTTGAGAGTCTTGGAGCTAAATCATTTTTAGAAAAGCTTCAGCTGATGATGGCAGAATACGAAGAGAAGTTCCCAGATAAAGGACTTCTTATCGTAATAGATGAGATGCTTGCTTACCTTAAAGGCCGTTCAGGATCACAAGATTTGAATCAAGACTTAGCAGTTCTTCAAGCGTTAGGGCAAGCTTGTGATAAGTCAAAATTTAAGTTCATTTTCGGGGTACAAGAAATGATTTATCATTCTCCAGAGTTTCAGTTTCAATCAGAAATGTTACAAAAGGTAAATGATCGATACAAAGATATTTTAATCACAAAAGATGATGTGTCTTTCATTGTAAAAAATCGTTTATTACGTAAAGACGAACATCAAAAACAAAAGATTAAGAAACACTTGGATAAATTTTTACCATTCTTTACGGATATGAATGCCCGTACAGAGCATTATATAGATTTGTTCCCTGTACACCCAAGTTATTTCGAAAATTTCGAAAAAATTAGAATTGGTAAAAGTCAACGTGAAATTTTAAAAACATTATCCAATCAATTCAAAGATATATTAGATCAAGAGATACCATCGGATAATCCTGGTTTATTGACCTATGATCAATACTGGAAAGATATCTCGAATGATCAATCTATGATGTCTGAGCCAGATATCAGAAAAGTGAAGGAAGTAACTGATACGGTTTACGATAAAATCGAAACCTACTTCACTGGGGTTAGAGGTTCTAAAAAAGATATTGCAACAAGAATTACCAATGCTTGTGCTATTAAAATTATTCAACACGAATTACAAAAGCAAAATGGTACCAATACCGAGTTATTGGTAGATGATTTATGCTTAACGGATAAAAATGCTTTTGATAGAGATTTCTTAATCGATATTATTGATTCTGCAGCCAACCAAATCATTACAGCAACTTCTGGTCAATATTTCGATAAGAATAATGACAACGGAGAGTTTCACCTTAGAATTGAAGGGGGAATAAATTTCGATCAGAAAATCAAAGATTATGCAGCAACAATGTCTGATAATCAAAAGGATGAATACTTCTTTAAATTCTTAGAAGTAAACCTTCCACTTGATTATGATACGTACAGAACAGGGTTTAAAATTTGGCCTCATGCAATCGAATGGCAGTCGCATAAAATCTATCGCGAAGGATACATCTTTTTTGGTAATCCAAATGAGAAATCAACGACACATCCGCGCCAACATTTCTATATGTATTTTATGCCAATTTTTGATGATACTAAAAAAATCAAAAATAACGAAGAGGATGAAATCTATTTTACTTTCGATAATATTTCGAAAGAATTTAAAGAGTACATCACTTTATATGGTGCAGCTTTAGCGCTAGAAGTAAGAGCAGATAGTTCGCAAAAACCAATTTACCGTCAAAAAATTGATGAATTAAACAAAAAAGCGAGAGATATTTTTAACCAAGAGTTCGTTCAAATTACACAAGTAGAATACCAAGGTAAAGTGTTACCACTTAACGGCTATCCTTTACCGGGGCAAGGTGCTTCTAAAGAGCAAATTTTTTCTACGGTGGCTTCTATTGTTTTTGAGCCTTGGTTTAACGACGAAAGACCAAACTTTCCTAAGTTTAGTCAATTAAATACGCCAATAACTAAAGACAATTACGATAAATTAATAAAGCAAGCTTTAACTAAAATTGCCAATCCTGAACGTGCGGACAGAGAGGCTGAAGGTCTTTTAGCAGGTCTTGGTTTATGGGTGCCTGGTCGTTTAGATTATAGCCACTCACCTTATGCTCAATCTATCGTAAAGTTATTAAAAGATAAAGGAGACGATAAGGTTTTAAATCGGGATGAAATCATTGAGTTCGTAGAAAAGAGCGTTGATTTATGGTTATCGAAAGATTTTAAAATTGAAGCTGAATTAGAATTTGTGGTCTTGGCTACTTTAGCCGCTTTAGGCGAATTAGAAATTACATTACATTCGGATAAAGTGATCAATTCAACAAACTTAAACGATTTAAAAACCATCCAAAAAGAAGATTTTTGGAGCTTTACGCATGTAAAAAGACCAAAAGGTTTAAATCTTGCTGCAATTAAAGAAATGTTTATTGGGATTGTAGGACGAGATTTAAGCGGACATTTAAGTGATCCATCAACTTACACTCATTTAGTACAAGCTTCTTCGGATTTAGCGAAAAAAACCGTTGCTTTATTAAATAAAATTCAGAATGGGTATGTATATAAAGGTATTGAAATCATAAGTCCAGAACAAGCTTCTAAATACCGTCAAAACTTTACAGCATTCAGCGGATTTTGCGACAAGCTACAAAACTATACTTCTGAAGCAAAAATGAAAAACTTTGCTTTTTCTACAGAAGAAATTACACGCTTAATGCCTTATAAAGAGCAAGTGCTTGAAGTACAAAAATTATTAAATCAAATCACTGATTTGGATCAAGAAGTTTCTTATCTACAACAAGCTAAGCAATACATTACAGAGGAAAGTTTAAAGAACGAAGTAAACGAGCATTTAAATAAATTGCCTCAGATTGTTCAAGAAAATGACAAAGCAGCTTTAGTACAATACAAACAAGAGCTTTCTGCTTTAAAAGAAAAGTATGCCAATTGGTATTTGGAGCAGTATTTAAAATGTAGAATCAGTCAAAGAGAACATACCGATAAAATGGCCATTTTAGATTCGGATGAACACTCAATCGTTCAAATCTTAAAAGAGGCAGATTATATTTCGTCTTCTCCATACTTTAAATGGATGGAGCAAATTAATAAATTACAAGTAGCAGATAGCAAAGTCAATAAAGAAGCTGTGCTGAATGTTCCTTTTCATGATTTCAATCCGCATGAGTACATCAATGTTAAAGAGACATCTGTAAAGCAATTAAAACAAGACCTATCGGATATTCTTGAACAATGGAATCAATCGTTATTGGAAATTTTAGAAGATCCAATGGTGAAGAAGAAAATCAGTTTATTAGATGAGACGGAACAAGAGATTCTAAACCAATTCAAATCAGGTGCGGTACAACTTTCTAAGTCGAATGCGTTAAGTATCCGCAATGCCATTACCAATTTGCATAAAGGGTTAGAGAAGGTAGAGATTGGCTTTGATGAATTAAAATCGTCCTTTACAAAACCATTAACGCCAGACGAAGCCATCGAAAAGTTTAAAGCTTATGTAGATGGTCTTGCAAAAGGGAAAGAGAGAGATAAAATCAGAATCATCATGAAGTAAAATTCACTTTAAAGTGAATTTTACTTGCTAATTAACTTATAAGTGAATAACTTTGCAGAAATAATTTGGGTAAACACATATCGTAAGGTAACTTATTATACAGTTGCTGTGAATGATGGTATTGCATTGTTCGATGCTTTTGTGGATAAACATACCGATGAAAATAAAGAAAAATTAAAACATATTTTAGCTTGGATTAAAGTCATTGGTGATAAAATTGGTGCTCAAGAACAATATTTTAGAAACGAAGCAGAAACAGCCCATGCATCCGCTTTACCTCCTCAAGGTGTAAACAAAGAACCGGTTTATGTGGAATACAATGAGGAAACAGGTACTGAGGAAAATAAACCAAATAATCTAAGGTTATACTGCTTGAGAGCTAATGAATATGTAGTTTTTCTATTTAATGGAGACATTAAAACGGCGGAGAAAGCGCAAGAATGTGAGAATGTTAGATCACATTTTAAAATGGCAAATAAATTGACTGAATTAATAGACGTAGCATTTCAAAATAAAGAAATTCGTTGGATTAATGATTATACAGAAATAGAAGTAGATGATGATTTTTTACTTCAATGGGATTAATATAAAACAGAGCGCATGAAAAAGTCAAATCATAATATTTCAGATTGGTTAGACCAATACGGTGATCCAGAAATTGATAAGTTCGTTGAGAAAAACTTAGCAATTACCGAAAAAGTACGTGTTGCAATGGAAGCTAAAGGATGGAAATCCCAAGACTTAGCAAAAGCAATGGATAAAACGCCATCCGAAGTATCTAAATGGCTTTCGGGTATGCACAACTTAACGCTAAAAAGCATCATCAAAATGGAGCAAGCGTTAGGTATCTGTTTAGTACATACCGAGCCAATCAAACAATACGAATACGTGTATTTGGGTACGATCAAAGGTGCGGAAGACTATGCACAAAAGGTAAACGATTACCAAGAATCTTATGCAGATCAAGCATACGAAATTGCCTTGTAACATGGAAAATAAACTAAAAATAGATGCAGATTTGATTCACTTATTTCACTTGGAAATTCGTGAGTTTAATATCAATACGCAAGCTTTTAAAAATACAGTCGATCATAAACTGAACATTGCACATCGTTTAATGCACAATTTAGAAGATAAAAGGCTAAAATTAGACATGAGTTGCTCATTCCGAAATGATTCGGAAGAGCAATTATTGCAATTAGACATGGAGTATCATTTTCTTATCGAAAATTTAGAAGATTTTTATACCATCAACGAAAAAGGATTACCTAAATTTTCTGCAACCATTATTGCAACCATTTTAGGCATTGCGCTTTCTACGACAAGAGGTATTCTTTTCGAAAAATTAGCCAACCAAGGCATCCATAACATCATCATTCCTGTAGTTTCTCCAATGAAGATGCTAACGAATAACCAATAACCCAATTCTTACACATGACATTAGATTTATTCCAAAAAGAAGATCAACATAACAATGGTCCAGTAACCGTCTTAGGCAAAACATTTGCCAACGACGAAGAAAGACGTGCGTATTTCCGTGAAGAGTTACGCAAAAAATTACCAGAATTAAAAGAGATAGAAGGTTTCCCAATAGGGGACGATGAGGACATCATCAACTTATCCGATCCTCCATTTTATACCGCTTGCCCCAATCCTTGGATCAACGATTTTATTGCAGAATGGGAAGAGGAAAAAAAACAATTAGAAAAAGAAGGCAAACGGGTACCTGATTTTGAAGTGTCAGAGCCATATGCTGCCGATGTAAGTGAAGGGAAAAATGATCCACTTTACAATGCACATTCTTATCATACTAAAGTACCACCTAAAGCAATTATGCGTTATTTATTGCATTATACTCAACCAGGTGATATAGTGTATGATGGTTTTGGTGGATCGGGTATGACTGGTGTTGCATCAAATAATTTATCTAGTGAGAATGAAGTAAAACAACTTGGCTTCGACGTTCAAAAGGGAAATGTTTTATCAAATAATAATGTTATTAGTAAATTAGGAAAAAGAAATTCAATTATATCTGATATCTCCCCTGCTGCAACTCATCTATCGTATAATAATTCATCAAGTTTCAATGTTAAAGAATTCGAGAATCATGCTAATAGAATATTAAATAAAACTATTAAAGAGTTCGAATGGATGTTTCAAACAGTTGATCCAATAGATAATAAATTGTATGATGTAGAATATTTTGTTTGGAGTGAAATTTCAACTTGCTCGTCATGTGATGGGGATTTAATTTTTTCACAAATTGCATTTGATGAATCTTATAATTTAAAAGAAGAAATACTTTGTCCAAAATGTAATTCTCAAGTTGATAAAAGAAAGCTAGTTCCTCAGTATGAAACAGTATTTGATAATGTACTTAAAAATGTAGTAGAAAATCCTAAACGAGAAGTTGTATTAATCTGTTATAAGAAAAAATCAAAAAAACACTATAAGAAACCAGATTCTAGAGATATTGAATTAATTGATAAAATTAATCAATTATCAATTGATTTTAGGTCAACTTATGAAATTCCTGATATGCAAATGATGCGTGTAGGTAGGATGAAATCGTCAAAAATTGAATTTACACATCAGTTTTTTACTAAGAGAATTTTGTATATAATTTCTTATATGTGGAATGAAGCAAATAAAATTGAAGATAAAAGGATAAAAGAAATTATTCGTTATTGGTTAGATAGCCATTTTGTTAATTTATCGTATAGAAATAGATATAGACCAAATGTTTCATTTCCATATAATCCAATGACAGGAGTGTTTTACATTCCGATGATGTGTTCTGAACCTAATCCATTTGTAGCTTATAAAAATAAAATAAGAAAAATCACTACAGCATTTATTGATTATATCGACTCTTTTTCAATATTGAGTACTAATTCAGCAGTATTGTCTCAAATAAATACAAATTCAATAGATTATATATTTACAGACCCTCCTTTTGGGGAAAATATATATTACTCAGATTTAAATTTTTTTACCGAAAGTTGGTATAAAGTATTTACTGAAACTAAAACAGAAGCAATTGTTGATAAAGTTAAAAACAAAAACGAATTTGTATATAATGATTTAGTAACTAGTTCATTCAAAGATTATTTTAGGGTTTTAAAACCAGGTAATTGGATGACAGTTGTTTTTTCAAATACTAAAGCTTCTATTTGGAATGGTATTCAGTTAGCAATAACAAATTCAGGTTTTGTAATTGCTAATGTTGCAGCGTTAGATAAAAAACAAGGTACATTTCAAGCTGTAAATACTACTACTGCAGTAAAACAAGATTTAGTTATCTCATGTTATAAACCTTCATCAGAATTCGATACCAAATTTCAAGCATCGCAACATTCACCAATGGGCGTATGGGATTTTGTAGAAGAGCATTTGTCGCACTTACCAATTCATTTGGTAAAAGACAATGCCACTACAGCGGTTGTAGAGCGTAGTGCAAAAATTTTATTCGACCGTTTAATTGCGTTTTATGTACAACGTTCATTGCCTGTACCTATCGATGCAGGTAAATTCCAAGAAGGCTTAAAAGAACGTTTTGTAGAGCGCGATGGCATGTACTTTACGCAAGAACAAGTAGAAGAATACGAGCGCAAGAAAGCAGAAGTTCCAGAGTTTATCCAAATGAGTTTATTTGTCGGTTCAGAGCAAGATGCCGTTTATTGGTTACGCCAATTGTTAGAGAAAGAACCGAAAACAGAACAAGACTTACATCCATTATGGATGCGCGAAGTAGCGGGTAATATGCGCAAAGGAGATAGCTTACCAGAGATGCGCCAAATATTAGAAGAAAACTTCTTAAAAGACGATACGGGGAAATGGTATGTTCCGGATATTCATAACGCCGCTCAAAAACAACAATTAAGAGAGAAACGTTTATTAAAAATATTCGAAGACTATAAAACGGAAGCGGCCAAACCAAAAGGTAAGCTAAAAGAAGTACGTGTAGAAGCCCTACGTGTAGGGTTTAAACAATGCTACCAAGATAAAGATTTTAAAACGATAGTAACCATAGGCGATCGTATTCCAAATAATTTATTAATGGAAGACGAGGTCTTATTACAATTCTACGATATTGCTTCTGCAAAAATCTAAATTCTACGATGCTGTATCAAAACCAACCCTGCGAACTCATAGGAACAAAAGAGGTATTCGGGCATAAAATTGCCTGGATACGTCTTTTAGAAAATAATACATTCATAGAAGTTCCTTTTCAAGAACTACAAGAAGACGAGCAAACCATCCACCTGCCACATATTCGTTATGTGGCTTTGGCGGCTAAGATAAAAGATGAGGTAGCCAAGAAAAATATCCTTGCACCTTACGAAAGCAGTTTGGTGCCTTTGCCACATCAAATCTTAGTGTTAGAGAAAGTAATGCAAGCCGAACAAAATCGTTTCATGCTGGCAGACGAAGTGGGAATGGGAAAAACCATCGAAACAGGACTAATCCTGAAGGAATTAAAACTAAGAGGCGAAATCAAACGGGTATTGGTTATCGTTCCCAAATCCTCTATGCTGCAATGGCAAGCCGAGTTAAAAGAGCATTTTAACGAGGTTTTCCATATCTACGATTCAGAAATGATTACTTCTTTAGCACGTACTTTTTCAAACATCAACGCCGATGAAGAGTTTAACTTTTGGCGTCAACACCACCAAGTCATTGTTTCTACCGATGCGTTAAAACCATTAGACCGTAGACAAGGCTGGACACAAGAACGCATAGACGAATACAACCGTTACCGTATGGATGCGGTTCTGAATGCCGATTTCGATTTGGTGATTATAGACGAAGCACACAAAATGGGTGGAGCCAATGCCTTAGTTTCAAGGTATGTATTGGCGCAAGAATTGTGCAATGCTGTACCAAATGTTTTGTTATTAACGGCAACACCACATAGAGGGAAAGCAGATCATTTCAGACGTATTTTACAATTATTAGATCCAGATGCCTTTGCTGGTGATGGTTTACCGGAAATTTCAGAATTAGAACAATATGTAATCCGTACAGAAAAAAGAAATGCAGTCGATTACGAAGGAAATAAATTGTTTAACGAACGGTTCACCTACAAATTGGATGTGTTGCTGGATATAAACAAACATGCCAAACAAATGGCATTGTACCAAGCGGTAACCCAATATGTCATCAAAGGTTTCAATACTGCTAAACGTACTAAGAATAAAGCAACAGGTTTAATTATGATTCTTTTCCAACGTTTGGTAAGCAGTTCTACTTTAGCCATTCTATCCGCAATGGAAAAGCGATTATACCGTTTGCAAAATAATTTGTTAGAGGCAGATAACGAATGGTCTGATGATTATGAAACGGCTACTGAAGAAGAATTAATCGACTTAGATTTTGAAGGAATCTATTTTAATGCTTCAGAAGGTTTAGAAGATGAAGAAGCGATTTTAGTTCAATTAATCGCTCAAGCAAAAGAATGTTTGGCAACAGAAATTGATGCCAAAGCAGAAGCGCTATTAAAGAAATTTGAAGCCTTACAACAGGAAAAAAACGACACCAACCTTAAGATTTTGGTGTTTACAGAATTTAGAACGACTCAAAAAATGTTAGTGGATATCTTTTCTAAAAAAGGATATCAAGTGGCATTTATAAACGGAGGCCAAGATTTAGATGAACGTAAACGGGCGCTGGTTTCTTTTAAAGCAGATAAACAAATTCTTATAGCAACAGATGCTGCGGGGGAATCGTTGAACATGCAATTTTGCCACGTGATTTTCAATTACGATTTACCTTGGAATCCCATGATGATCGAACAACGTATTGGTCGTGTAGACCGTATCGGACAAAAACATCCTGTACAAGCCTTTAATTTACTAACCAACAACAGTGTAGACCAAAGAGTTTATGAGGTAATTGAAGAGAAGCTTACCAATATTTTAGAACAATTTGGAATTGATAAATCATCGGATGTATTGGATTCAGCAATTGATATGAAAAAGGTCAATCAATTGTATTTACAAAGTTTATTAAACCCGGAACGATTTGATTTTGCAAGTGATAAATGGATTCATGAGATTAAAAGTAAATTAAAAGAGTTTAAATCTACAGAAGGTATTTTACCTTTAGTTCAAGAAGAAGAAATTGAGTATAAAAAAGCAGCGGATGTAAAACACAGTCCATTGCCTATTTGGTTAGAAAATTTATATACCACTTATGCGCAAATTAAAGGTACTTCTTATACTACAACGACTTTAGGTTATGCTATTTTAGGTGAAAATGGGCAAAAGAAGAAAATTACTTTTGATCCAGAAGTAGCTTTAAATAATCCAGATGTAGAGCATATTACCTTACAGCATGACACTGTAAGAAGTTTATTAAATCAACTTTCTGAATTTTCTATCGAGAAAGGCATTCCTGTTGTAAAGTCGAAAGAATCAGATGAAACTTCTGGTTATTGGAGTTTATGGCAAGTAAGCGCTAAAAATCAGTTAGATCAAAAGTTAGATTACATCAGTTGTTTTGTGGCAGATAATGGCAAACAATATACGGCTTATGCCAACGATATTTGGTCAAGATTAATGGGCTTAAACGATAATTTTTCGTTTCAATCTACTTTACACCCTGAGAATTGGCAAGATATCCAAAATAAAGTGAATGAGGTATTATACGAAACATTCAAAAAATTAGAAGCGGAATTGATTGAAAATTTGGATAAAAAATTAAAAAATAAAGAAAACGCTTACAACGTACAAAAAAGAAGAATTGAGAAAATAGGAATTGAAAACATTAGAGAATCTAAACTAAAACGTTTAGACCAAGAACACAACAACTGGTTATCAAAAATGAAAGAATATCGTAATGTTATTCCTGGTTCTAAATTATTGATGACAATACGCATAGATGGAGAATAATTTCATATACCAAATCGCAAAGGATTTAAAATCTTATCATTCAAAAGTTCTTCGTGTCGAAAATTCTGATGGATTTTTAAAACGTAAAGATATCATTGCTGCTTTAAAGAATTTTGGTATTGAAGTAGTATGTGGAACCAATTTAGAGTTACGCATCCAATATGAATTGAGAAATGAGGAAGAATATTGTGTTTTGATCAGTGAAGATAATAATGGTTTTTTACCAGATATTACAGCAAATTCTTCTGCATTAATATGGTCTTTAGAGCATTATTTCAATTTTTTACATGTACCATCTATAAAGGATTTAGATATAAAATTATTGAATAAAATTTTCAAACAAGAGGTTTTTATTCCATTAAATAAAGCAGATACTGTAAAATTAATTGAAAAATTACGTTCAGAAAGCCTCATAGAAAACGAGGACGAACAAGAAAATCAATTAGTTGAAATTATTAAAGAAACACTAGCAGATACACCCATTAATTGGAATACCATTGCACGTGATATAGCTGAGTTAATCAAAAGAACTATCAAAAAGGGAACTTTAAATAAGTATGCCGAACTAATTACAGAAGTAAATGAATCTTTCCAAGTAGAATTGGAAGTGAATTATAAGCACATTAAAAATTCGAGTGCTGTAAAGAAACCTAAAATAGTATCTAAAGTTTTAGATCATTTAGCTTTTAATTATATAAAGGACAAAATAGCATTAATTGTAGTCGATGGATTAGCCTATTGGCAATATGTATTGCTGAAAGAAAAGTTAGATGTTGAAGCTACTGAGCAAACCATTTATTCGTGGATTCCTTCTATTACACAACTTTCAAGACAAGCAATTTTCAGAGGATCTAATCCTTTAGTGGAATATAAACAGGCTCCTGCAAATGAAAGAAAAATGTGGGAGAACTATTGGATATCAAAGGGAATTCCTAAGCATCAAATCACCTATTTTCATAGTGAAAGCTTAGAAGAAAATAACCTAAACTATTCTAAAATTGCGGTTGTATATAAAGAGTTAGACGATAAAATGCACAGTTCCGATGATTATAAGGATTTATATGATTTGACAATGAATTGGATAGAGAAAACGTCACTATTTAATGACATAGAACTATTAATAAAAAACAATTTTAAAGTATTTTTGACAACCGATCACGGCAATATAGAAGCTAAATCTTGGAGATCATTAGTAGGGAAGGAAAAATTAGGTACCAATAAATCAGGTAGTCGAAGCGAACGACATATTGAATATACAGATACCTGGTTAAAAGATGAACTATTCAATAATAACCCAGAACTTATAAATTTTGTAGTATCTGAAGAAAACGCGCTCTATTTCAAAAATAACCTTAGTTTCTCTAACAAGGATACTTTAGTAACTCATGGAGGAGCACATGTTTTAGAAGTGCTTATTCCATTTATAGAAATTAAAAATAATGAAGAGTAAATCCATAGATATCAATCAACGTATACCTTTAGATGCTTTGCATGTTGCATTACAGAGCTATCTTGGTGGGGAGTATGATGAGCAATATATCTTAGAACAATTACACCTTGATTTTACAGGAGAGAATAGAATTAAAAAGTCATTACGAATCATCAATAAAATAATTTTAAAAAATCCCTTAGTACCTTATGTAGATCAACATAAAGAAGAGATTTTAAATGTTTTGAAAAGAAAAGATGATCGAAATTTAATATTAATTGCTTTATTGAATGCATCGTTCCCGTTTTCATTTGACGTATTACGAACATTCGGTAAATATTTAGCGGTACAAGACCTAGTCAATACAGAAACGATTTCTAAAAGCATTTCCAATGTATATGGTGGAAATAGAGCCACTGAAATTGGATTATATAGCGTTATACCAATGTTTATTGAAGCAAACATTCTTCATAGACCAAAGCAGGGTTTATATGAAGTAAATAAACAATTTCATTGTACATCTTCCCTAAGCATAGATTTATACAAAGAATCATTAAAATTCAACGCAGAATTAAATTCATTTATCTGGGATGAGTATTCGGAACCGTATTTGATTTTTAGTAAAAATTATTAGTATAAATATTTCTAAAAGGAGCAAAAATTTGCTCCTTTTTTATTTCCCTAAAATATTGTAAGTTAGTTGTATACATTCAGTACCGATAACTCTAATTAATTACGATGAAATATGCAGCAACTAACGATAAACCTAATACCATTAGAAATCAATAACGCTACTTTACAATGTAGCTTTTATACAGAGAAGTTCGAAGGTTCATATCCATTACACAGAAGCGAATTACCTTGCGAAATTTGGGACAATCACAAAGAGGAGATAACAAGTCAATACTACTATACTTCCTTTGAAATTGGGCAAGATGCTGCATTCACCACAACCATAGATTTATCCAAATCAACCAAATTTGCGAAGCATTATTATACGCAACAGCTATTGCGTTATATTTCGCCATTGGTAGATGCGGTAAAACTAAACTTTGTAAAAGACATCGAAGTTTGGATGAAGAACACCCAACTATCTAAAACAGAGTACACCACTTACGATAAATACACGTTAAAAATAGAATATTCATACCTCATCAATAACTTAGCGTTATTAATAGCGTATGATGGCGTATCTAAGGTAGCTACACAATCCATCAACACATTTAATATTCCAACCCATCATTTCAAAAAAGTAATATTCAGAAACGAGATTTTAAGTTTCGATAAACTACATAACGAAGCAAAATTACATTTGGAAGAAGTATATCCAGTGCTAAACATCGGACTAAAAAACATTTTAGGAATAGAACATACGATTGATAAATCAACCAACAGATACAAAACCTATTATCAGTTAATCAATGATTTTAAGAAGAAATATGTAAACAACAGCACATTAAGTTTTATAAATCCATCAGATAACTTTTACCCAATACCAGCCGAAAAGGTATATGCTACGCATTACCATTCCAATAATTTAAGGTTTGGCAAAGACAAAGAAATAGATCCAAAAATCGGCATCAAAAAGTTTGGGCCTTATCAACCAAGCCCACATCAACACGTGAAGTTCTTTTTTATATATCATCAGCCTGATAGACAAGAATATGTAAAACCTTTATACACTTATTTTACCGAAGGTTATAAAACATTTTTTCCACCATTGGCCACACATATTTGTCAACCATTCCATATGGATAAAGATACCAGCTTGGCATACACCAATATCAATACAGCTTTAGTAGAATTAAAGCAACATCTCATACATTTCAAAAAAGAACCCAATACACGTTATGTAGCCATCTATGTAAGTCCTGTTCATAAAGAATCCGAGCAAGATGTACAGTTGTATTACCAAATCAAAGAGGAGTTATTAAAACAAGATATTTCCTCACAAGTGATCTATAAAGAAAGCATCAAAAACAATTATTTCGGAGCATTCTTAGAGAATATTACACCTGCTTTATTAGCCAAAATAGACGGTATTCCTTGGCGTTTGGATAGAGAGCTAAAGCAAGAATTAATCATTGGTGTAGGAGCTTTTAAATCGGCTCAATTCAACACACGTTATGTAGGCAGTGCATTCTGTTTTAATAACAAAGGAGAATTCAAAGGATTTGATTGTTTCAGAAATAACGAAATAGATTTAATAGCAGGTGCAATAGAAAAACAAGTGCTAAAATTTGTCGTAGATAATAACAACCAAGCCCAACGATTAATCATTCATTATTACAAACCATTAGGAAAGGATGAACTAGACCCAATACAGCAAACATTAAAACGGTTAAACTTAAATATTCCAATCATTATCATTTCCATCAACAAAACAGAATCATCAGATTATGTAGCATTTGATACCAATTCAACAGAATTAATGCCAATAAGTGGTACGATATTGCAAATAAGCAAACTCAAATACCTTTTGTACAACAACACAAGATATTCAGTAGAAGGCAAACCAATAGCATATCCGTTTCCAGTAAAATTAGCATTATACTGTACAGACAAAGACTATTTAGAGAACGTCAACAACGTAAAAGAATTAATAGACCAAGTCTATCAATTCAGCAGAATGTATTGGAAATCGGTAAAGCAACAAAACTTACCTGTAACCATCAAATACCCAGAAATGGTAGCACAAATATTCCCACACTTCGAAGGCGACAAATTACCCGACTTCGGAAAAAACAACCTGTGGTTTTTGTAAATGTAATTTACTGACAAAGAAATAATATCTTGTATATTTATAGATTTAATCTCCAACTAAATGATTGTGAAAAATAATGGGAAATATTGTCAATAGTATTAATGACCAAATACAAAAATTTAAAGATAGAAAGTTAAATATAAGCTGTTACGAAGAAAGTAAGCTTAAAGAAATACTATTGGATATAGGATATTATAGATTAGGATTTTATTGTTATTACTATTATGATAAAAACAAAAATGAATTCGATCAAAATATTAAAATTTCAGATATTGTCAATCTATATTATCTAGATATTGACTTAAAATATTTACTATTAAAATACATTAATCGTATTGAAATTAATTTTAGAACAAAGTTGATTTACTATGTATCAATGAAATATAAAGATAATCCATATTGGTACGTAGATGAAAATATAATGAGTGAAGAATATGTAAAGGATTTTAAAGAGAAGATTTATACTGAAAAATTCAAAACAGAAAATTTAGCTTTAAAAAAACATCACGAAAAACCTACAAGTGGAGATTATGCACCTTGCTGGAAAGTATTTGAGTATTTAACTTTTGGTTCGATAATAACGATTTTTAATAATATTAAAGATGAGGAAGTCAGACAGAGAGTTTGTGATAAATATAATATTAAGCATTTAAATAAGTTCAATTTGCTTTTAAATTCAGTTAGATTAATTCGTAATATTTGTGCGCATAGTGGTGTATTATTTGATTATTCATTGCCTAAAAGTGTTAGTACAATACCTCAAATAAACTTTAATAAAGGCGATAGAAATTCTTTAGATACATCGATAAAAATAATAGGTTTTTTTATTGAAAATATTTCAGTGAATCGCTATCAAGATTTCCAAGATGAAATTAAAGACTTTTTTGAAACTAGAAAGAAAGATACTGTATTAGCATCAGTGATTAAGGATAGAATAAAATATTTAGATTAAAATATACTACTTATCAAATTATTTGTATATTTGCACTACAAAGTGCCTCACTCGACAAGCTCATTTGGTGCACTATAAAAAAATATTCAGCTCGGTTTTTATAGCCGAGCTTTTTTTATGTCTACAATAAAACGGCTTTTAGGTTTCGGATAAATTGAAGTTTTGTCCATTCTAATCTATGGATATAAGTAGTAATTCTTAATTATATACTATTGTTTCATCAAATATTATATCGTAATATTGCAATGATAATAATTCAATGATGGGAACAACTAAATCGGAAATCTTCACTGACGAACAAAATAAACTAGCTACTTTATTCAAGGTATTAGGACATCCTGCTCGTGTGGCTATTATTCAGCATATCATCAAACAAAATGCGTGTATCTGTACGGATTTGGTGGATGAATTAGGTTTGGCACAAGCCACCATTTCTCAACATTTAAAAGAATTAAAAAGTATCGGAATTATTCAAGGTTCCATCGAAGGAAAATCGGTTTGTTATTGTATTGATGAAAAGGTTTGGGCTGCAATTCAAAATGAATTTTCTAACTTTTTCAATCAAAATGTCAAAATAGAGAAATGCTGTTAAGGCGTTTTTTTTGAAATAAACCATCGTAATATTACGATTAATAAATAATATAAGAATATGAAACTTTCAGAAATCAAAGAAATCTTACCAACATTAGAAAATGTTGAATTTCAATTAGAGGATGCTACTTTCGTGCCAGAGCATTTCCACGTTACAGAAGTGGGAGAAATCACAAAGAAATTTATTGATTGTGGTGGAGTTATTAGAAATGAAAAAGTAGTAAACTTTCAACTATGGAATGCTGATGATTACGAACATCGTTTAAAACCAGGTAAATTATTAAACATTATTCGCTTATCCGAAAATAAATTAGGAATTGAAGATGCCGAAATCGAAGTAGAATATCAGTCGACTACAATTGGTAAATACGATCTTGAATTTAATGGAAAACATTTCATTTTAAAAAATAAAAAAACAGCTTGTTTAGCCGAAGATGCTTGCGGTATTCCCGTTGCAACTGAAAATAAATTTAGAGTAATAGAAGAAAAATCTTCTTGTTGCACACCTAATTCTGGATGTTGCTAATATTATATTTTTGTCTATAAAAATCAATATGGATCAAAAGATACAAATTAAGGAAATTGCGAAATTATTTTTTAAACTCGGTGTAATTGGATTTGGTGGCCCTGCAGCTCATATTGCTATGATGCAAAGAGAAGTGGTCGTGAAACGGCAATGGATGAGTGATCAGCATTTTTTAGATTTATTAGGTGCTACCAACCTCATTCCTGGGCCTAATAGCACTGAAATGGCAATTCATATCGGTTATGATAAAGGTGGATGGAAAGGTCTATTAGTTGCCGGTCTATGTTTCATATTTCCAGCAGTTTTGATTACCGGAATTTTCGCCTATTTCTATCAGAAGTACGGACAAATCCCAGAGGTTTCACCTTTTTTATATGGAATAAAACCTGCCATTATTGCAATTATAATTGGTGCCGTTTATCCATTGTTTTTAAAAGCGATAAAGAATGTTTACCTAGGTGTTTTAGCAATTGCTGTATTAGTCTTATCACTTTTAGGTATCAATGAAATTTTTTTATTAGTTGGAGCTGGCTTTTTTATGCTTTTAGAAAAAAAATTTCGCCAACTTCACTCCATGAAAAGCTTTGTTCCTTTAGCTTTATTTCCTTTATTTAATGGATCGTTTCTGTCGACGATAAACCAATCCTTATTTTGGACATTTTTAAAAATAGGATCAATTTTATACGGAAGTGGCTACGTTTTGTTTGCTTTCTTAGATACCGAGTTGGTAGATAAAGGATTACTCACGCGAATACAACTGATGGACGCAATTGCGGTTGGACAATTTACTCCAGGACCTGTTTTTTCATCTGTAACTTTTATTGGATATCAAATCAACGGACTTTCGGGTGCTATTGTATCTACTTTAGCCATTTTTCTACCCTCATTTATTTTGGTTGCATTGATACATCCTTTAATGAAGTTTATAAGAAACAATGATTCATTTAGTACTTTTTTAAATGGGGTCAATGTAGCGTCTGTAGCAATTATCCTATCAGTATGTATAGTTATGGGGAAAGAAACTATTACCGATTGGAGAACTATTGTTATTGCGTTGATTAGTGCTGTAATAGTTTTTCAATTCAAAAAAATCAATAGTGCTTTCATTGTATTATTGGGTTCCATACTAGGCTACTTAATTATTCAATTTTAAACTAATGCAAAAACAATTATTTAACACTATTCAGAATGATGTTCTGAATCAAGAAATTTGTGAAGACAGAAAAGTAGTTTTACAACCTTTAGTTTTTTACATTCAAGAGAAAGTCAATGATAAGCAGACAATAAATCTCAATTTCATTTGCTCGCACAATTCACGTCGAAGTCATTTAGCACAGATATGGGCACAATTTGCTGCTGCTTATTATAATATCCCAAATATCAATTGTTATTCAGGTGGTACACAAGAAACAGCATTGTTTCCAAAAGTAGCTGAAACACTAAG